>JANLIB010000289.1 GCA_024653675.1 Gallionella sp.
GATGTTTGCATAGCGTTTGTGAGCCTTCGCCGGGCTCGTCCAACAAACGGTTCAGATCGTGGCTCGCTTCGCGATCACGATCTAACCTTAATCGTTAGACATCTTTCACCTCAAAGCTATTATCGAAATTCATTTTGCGAAGAACCCTTTTTGCGTCTTGGATTTCTGCTTGGTCTAACGCATGAATGCCCAACGTGTAAAGGCGAATTGTTGACTCAATTTGAACGAGGCGCTCACTCCATTTCACGGATACGAGCAACTCTCTGTGTTCTGTATCAGAGTCTCCGGTGCCGACCGATACTCCACGCTCTTCCTCGAACAAGAAAGGTTCGTATTTGGGGGTGCGGAGCAGCGTAAGGCTCGTAGCGGCCTGCTCACCCAAGCCGAATGAAACGATGAGGTCATCGCTATCTTCAACGGAAAGGAAAGGAACGTAATCGGCCATGATGTCTAACGTAAAAGTGAGGGGCTGCGCGCTTTTGCGCAGTCCCTCTCGACTGCCGGGTTAGGCCTTAGTCACACCATCGCCAGCACTTGGTGGTGCAGAGTTTGCGTAAAGGCTCAGTAGCTGCTTGGCAAGCTCCGCTTTAGTTTGGCTCTTCAATTCGGCGCTCGCGTCTGGGATTGTGGCAATGACTTGCACTGCCATACCAACAGCGTTGATTCGCTCGAGAACGGTGACGTACTCCTTGGACTGAGCCAATATTGAGCGATAAATGAGCAGGAACGAGCCGCCAATGAAGCTGATAAGGACACCAGACGCGGCAGCAACGATTGATACCGGTAGCTTGTCAGGGTTTTGTGATGCCTGAAAGAGTCCATAGCTAACAAAGCCAAATCCGCAGAGCATGACAATCAGGGTCAGCCAATAGATTGACCGGACTTGGCTAAGGTTGCGATCCAGATAGTTTTCGAGCTTAACTCTTGCAAGATCCCAAGCGAGTTGGGGCTTCTCTGGGTGCTCACGGAGACGCTGCTCTACGGTCTCGATCTTTTGCTCTCGGGCCTCTTGCTCAATGAGGCCTTGATATGCCGCGACACCGAGCGCAACTAGCCCGGCCAGTGCGCCAAGCACTCCAGCGACTGTCTCGGTGATCTTCTTGTCGACCAAGCCGGATTGGGCAATCAGCGCAACCACAATTGCGGTTGTTGTAGCTGCGACTGCCACCAGTAGCGATGCGCGGACGCGCTTGTCGTCGCGCTTCCATGCCTTCACCAGCGATTCAAAGAATGAAATGTACGGATCGAAGAGCATAGTTTTCTAAGGCCTAACGTGATTCGAGTTAAGGGGCGGATTGCCCACTGTGACTGTCGAGAAAAACCAGAAAGCGTCTTTGGGCAATACGCAGCTTGAACGAGGCGTTAGGCGCAGATTGCCGTGCTCCCGTGCCCCCGGTTTTTGTGTCGCGATGCCTTCCCATTTGGGCTCCCCTCCGAGTCGCGGCTGAAATTTGAACCCCCGAAAAACTGAACATATGACGCGAAGCGTAGCTCACGTTCGTCCGCATCAACGACTTCAGTTATGCGGCGAACGTGAGCTACGCTTCGCTCAATATCACGTTTTTAAATGCTTGTAAACACAGCAATTTCCTTGCCGGGTTTCAGCAAGCTTGAAAAATCATTGCGGTTTTATGCGCCGCCATTCCCAGTGAACGTGGCGTGCGGCTATCTGAGCTTAACGTTAAGTGGCTGGCAAAAATGCCTGATATGCTGGAAGTGGTTGCCGTATAAGCTGGGACACAACTTCTACCATTTTGATTTTGAACAGGCTTGATGATGCAAACAAGGCGTCACCTCACATAAAAAGCGGCATTTTCTCTCTTGTCCCTCGGAGCCATAAATTCATGTTGCAGATTATAGCCACATCCTCCCTCCTGGGCAGGACTAAAGGAATCCAACCCTGTCACACAAACCCGTATCAGTCTTCGTCACCCCCATACATTTCATCCTGTTCCGCCGCGCGTTTTTCTCTGGCTTCACGCTCGATCTGTCCGGACATTTTTTGAACCTGTTCTCTGCGTTTTTCGGCGGCTTCCGTTTTTAAGTTGATACTGTTTTCGCCAAACAGCACTTGCCTGAGGAAGCGGAAGCCGAACAGCATCAACGCGGTGTCGTCGGCGAGGATTTTTCCGGTTTCATCTGCGGGCAGATCATAGAGTCCGGTGAAGCCCTCGCTGGTCACGAAGCTGCGGAAGGTGTCGATGTCATAGCAAACCATGAAGAACAATTGCAGGCTGCGCTTGGAGGGTTTGCCCACACTTGGGCCGGAGGATTTCTTCTTGAGGATGAGTTGCCGCCAGCCGCGCGCCAGTTCGTCGTATTCCTCCAACCCTTGCTCTTTGCGGTATTCGTCTATCGTGATATTTCTGGGTTCGTTGTGGCCCAGGCAATGTTCTTCCTTGACCAGTGCGTAGGACTGGGTGTCGGTGTATTCATCCTGCTTGCGCATCGACAGCAGCGCCACCGGGTAGTAGCGGCAGGCCGTCGGTCTGTCCTGATACACGCCGCAGCCTTCGGGGGTCATGAACTGGCAGGCGGTGCCGTTTTCCACCGGGCGCAGCTTCACGCCGGCGATGCCGTTTTGGTCCATTTCATAGGGCAGGGTGTATTGCAGCAGGAAATCGCTGGAGCTGATTCCCAAGTGCTGTTTCAGGCGCAGGATGTCGTAGGGGGTCAGCGAGATATCGATGTTGCTGCAACAGGCGTTCCAGCAGGCAATGCCCTTGTGGCACTGGAACTGTATCGTCTTGTTGCCGTCGCACATCTGCGGTACGACCGGGCTGCCGGCGAACGGCAGGTCGGTTGCCATGTAGGTGTCAGTCATCTTGTTCTCTTTGTATTTGATAAAAGCAAACTGTCCACGAAATACACGAAAAGCACGAAATAAATTTACCGATGGACACTTCAAAAATTCGTCACACCTGCGAATGTCGGTGTCCAGCCTTTTGAGCTGGGGTTCGCAGGGATGGGCGGTTTCTTGCCCAACTCGCAAAATACTGGATTCCGGCCTTTGCCGGAATGACGAAATCTGAATTTTAAGAGGCGCCCCGATATCTTTAACCAAAAAATCAGTTCACCGTCATTTTCGTATTGCAGGGTTAAGTATATTTTCGTGCTTTTCGTGTATTTCGTGGACCAACTGTTTTTTTGTTATAAAGAAACTGGGCACCTTGCGGTGCCCAGTCATGCTACACGATTCCCGTAAACGCTTTAATGCGCAGCGGGTTTGAACAGCTTGGACTTGTCCACCAGATCCACATGCTTGCGCTTGAAGCAGTTCCACTTTTTGGATTTGCGGTCGTAAACCGAGTTCACGAAGCAGTGCCAGTTCTTCTCGTCGACGAAGTTCTTGTCGGTGCGGTAATAGAAGCCCGGATAACGGGATTCTTCACGGAACTGGATGTGCTTCATGTGCGCTTCTGCAGTAATGATACGGTGGTAATTCTCCCAGGCGCGCAACAGCTCGTGCAGGTCTTTCGCACGCATCTTTTGTGCGTCTTCCTTGAGCATCTCCAGCTTCTCTTCGGCAACGGCCAGCATCTTGTCGTTGGTGTTGTAATAAGTACCTACGCCGGCAACGTACTCGTCCATGATTTTCTGCAGGCGGAATTGCAGCATCTTTGGAATGATGTAGTTAGGGTTGACGTCGATCGCTGTGCTGTAGTTCTTGTGCTCGAGGAAATTGCGCACCGGCTTGTAGATTTCTTCAGCCAGGGTAGCAGGATCGGTATCCAGCTCGACTTTCCAATCCTTGTTGTCCAGCGCATATTTGACCATCGCCTTGGAAGCCAGACGGCCCTCAGTATGCGAACCCGATGAGAACTTGTGGCCGGAAGCGCCCACGCCGTCACCGGCGGTGAACAAACCCTTGACCGTGGTCATGGAGCGGTAGCCCCAGTTCCAGCCCTTGGGCAGGTGCGCGGGGATCTTGCCCTTGTCTTCGTGCTCTTCGTCCGTTGGCGCGCCGAGGTCGGTCGGGCCGGACACCCAGATGCCGCAGCAGCCGGAGTGCGAGCCGAGCAGGTAGGGCTCGGTCGGCATCAACTCGGACATCTTCTTCTCCGGTTCGATGTTTTCGCCGACCCAGATGCCGCACTGGCCGATGCACATGTCGAGGAAGTCTTCCCAGGCTTCCGCTTCCAGATGTTTCACTTCCTTGGGCGACAGTGTTTCGCGCAACTTGGCCAAGGCGGTTACGGTGTCCATATAGATAGGGCCGCGGCCTTCTTTCATCTCTTTCAGCATCAGGTGATTACGCAAGCAGGAAGCCGGGACAGCGGCCTGGCCGTATGGAGGATAGTCGTTCAACATTTCCTTGTTTTTGGCCATGTAGTCTTCACCATAACCGTTGGTGGCTTTGGCTTTGAATAACAGGAACCATGCGCCGACCGGACCGTATCCATCCTTGAAACGTGCTGGTACAAAGCGGTTCTCCATCATGGTCATTTCAGCGCCGGCTTCGGCTGCCATGGCGTAGGTGGAGCCGGCATTCCACACCGGATACCAGGCGCGGCCCTGGCCTTCACCCACCGAGCGGGGACGGAACAGATTCACGCAACCACCCGCCGCGAGCAGGATTGCTTTGGCTTTGTAAATATGGATGGTGTTGTCGCGCACCGAGAAACCGACCGCACCGGCGATGCGGTTCGGGTCGTTCTTGTCGTTGATCAGCTTGACAATGAAAATACGCTCTTCGATACGGCTCAACCCCAGGGCCTTTTTGGCGGCCTCGGCGACGATCCATTTGTAGGATTCGCCGTTGATCATGATCTGCCATTTGCCGGAACGCACCGGCTTGCCGCCGTCTTTCAACAAAGGCAGGCCTTCCTTGATCGAATCGGCGCCGTCGTGGCGCACACCGTCGGCGTCGGTCTTCCAGATGGGCAGGCCCCACTCTTCGAACAGGTGCACCGAGTCATCCACGTTGCGGCCCAGGTCGTAGGCCAGGTCATCGCGCGTGATGCCCATCAGGTCGTTGGAGACCATGCGCGCATAGTCAGCCGGATCCTGTTCCGGGCCGATATAGGTGTTGATTGCGGACAGTCCTTGCGCGACTGCACCGGAGCGATCCATCGCGGCCTTGTCCACCAGTTTGATTTTGAGCTCGGTGCCGGTTTCGGCCTTGACCGCCTCGGCCCAGCGCATCATTTCGTAAGCGGCGCCGCAACAGGCCATGCCGCCGCCGATCAGGAGAATATCAAGTTCTTCCTGAACAATTTTTGGATTACCGAAAGTTCCTTCAGACATTTTGTTCACCTTTTATAACGTTCGTTGAATAAGTTTCAATGTTGGGCCGGCTTTCAGCCGACATGTTATTTGCGGCGGATAAGCTCTTCAGGCTTGCCGGCGCGATAGCCGCCCATGACTGCCTTGGTGTACACACCCGGAGCGGTGAGTTCGGCCATCTTTGGCATCGGCTTGCCACCGTAGGGGTTGATGGAACCTTCGGAAGTAGTGCGGATCGGAAACTTGAAACGCTTCAGCGTGCCGTTGCGGAACTTGATCGTCCACATGATGGAGTCGGAACCGCGCATCGGTTGCACCGAGCCGCCCAGCGGCACGATGTCGGCGTAATGGCGCACTTCGATAGCGCCCTGCGGGCAAATCTTCACGCAGGAATAACATTCCCAGCATTGCTCAGGCTCCTGGTTGAACGCCTTCATCGCGTGGCCGGTTTCGGAACCGTCCTTGTCCAGTTTCATCAGGTCGTGCGGACAGATATACATGCAGGCAGTTTTATCCTGCCCCTTGCAGCCATCACATTTTTCGGTACGTACAAAAGTTGGCATTTCTTTACTCCTCCAGTTAAAAATGAATCACAAACACATTTGTAGGCCGGGCTCTGCCCGACATGGCGGGTAGAACCCGCCCTACGTTATCTCAGCGTCCCGAATGACCGCTGAGCTTTACTTCCACTTTTTCACTTTCTTGCAGACCTGCATAATAAGCACGCAGTATTTTCAGCACTTCAGCCCTGCTGAATTCAGCGGGAACATCGGAGCCTTCAGAGAGCATCTTGCGCAGCTTGGTGCCGGACAACAGCAAACGGTCGCCTTCGCCATGCGGACAGGTGCGCGCCGAAGCCATGCCGCCGCACTTGTGGCACCAGAAGGTCCAGTCGATCTTGAGCGGTTGTGTCTCCAGCGAACCTTCCGGGATTTCGTCGAAGATATGATGCGCATCGAACGGCCCATAGTAACTGCCGACCCCGGCATGGTCACGTCCGACGATCAAATGCGAGCAGCCGTAGTTCTGGCGGAACAGCGCGTGCAGCAGCGCTTCGCGCGGACCCGCGTAACGCATATCGAGCGGATAGCCGGCCTGCACCACGGTTTTCTTCACGAAATATTCGTCTATCAGAACTGAAATCGCTTCGGAACGCACATCTGCGGGTATATCGCCCGGTTTAAGGTGGCCGAGCAGCGAGTGGATCAGGACTCCGTCGCAAGTCTCGATGGCGATCTTGGCCAGATACTCATGCGAACGGTGCATCGGGTTGCGTGTCTGGAATGCGGCCACTTTCGACCAGCCGTAGGATTCGAACAGCGCGCGTGTCTGCGCGGGTGTCATGAAAAGGTCGGCGTACTTTTCCGGGAAATCGCTTTGCGACAACACCTTGATCGGGCCTGCAAGGTTGATGTCGCCTTGCTCCATCACCATTTTCACACCGGGATGCTCGGGGTCGGTAGTCTTGAATACCATGGCGCATTCGTGCGCCTTGTCTATGGTGTATTTCTCGGTGACCTTCATGGTGGCGAGAATCTCGCCGTTGTCCGGGTCTACCAGCGCGATATCGGCGCCCGTCTTGATCGAACCGGCGGCGGCCTTATCGGTTGAAAGCGTGATGGGAATCGGCCAGAACAGGCCGTTGGACATCTTCATGCCGTCGCATACGCCTTCCCAGTCAGCGCGGGTCATGAAGCCGTCGAGCGGGGTGAAACCACCGATGCCGAGCATGATAAGGTCGCCCTTCTCGCGCGAACTGACCTTGATCTGCGGCAATGAACGTGCGCGCTGCAATTCATCTGCAAGCGCCTTCCCTTTGAGCAACAGCGGATTAAGCTCGCGCCCCCCGTGCGGTCTTACAAGTGCCATGCTGATCTCCCATTCACTGAATAATTATTATAGAATAATATTGTATTTTCCAAGTGAACTTTATCAAGACCTTGAACTGTATTCCATAAAATACCGGGTCGCGAAATAATATTCATTATTGCGCATCGCGCTCGCGGAGTTAATAAACCGCTGAACTTTTCACGCGCATTGCCATTTGTGCCAGCCTTGGAATTTTCAGAATAACCTTGATAAAGCCGGGGCAATATTAAGGCCTTCGCCGTTAAACTACGATAACTCTTACGGGTTATAAGACCATAGCTCATCTCAGCTATGTATGATGAGTTTATCCATTGCCCATGCTGGCGGCTATCCTGAAGTTAAAATGCAGGGTAAATTCCCCTTTTAGCCAGAACAACATTCGATTGCCGGTAGACCGTTGATGAAAAACCATAATTTTGGCGACTCCCGGAGCACGATCACCCCGCTGCACGATCCTCTGGCATCGCCTGCGCCGGACGCCAAAAACGAGGTGCGCAACACGACCTGCTATATGTGCGCGTGCCGTTGCGGGATTCGCGTTCACCTGCGCGATGGCGAGGTGCGTTACATAGATGGCAACCCGGATCATCCGCTCAACAATGGCGTGATCTGCGCCAAGGGCAGTTCCGGCATTATGAAGCAATATTCTCCGGCGCGCCTGACCAGGCCGCTGCGACGCAAGCCAGGATCGGATCGCGGCGCGGGCGAGTTCGAGGAAATCAGCTGGGAAGAGACTTTCAGCATCCTCGCGGAGCGGCTGGGGAAGATACGCGCCACCGATCCGAAGAAATTCGCGCTGTTCACCGGGCGCGACCAGATGCAGGCGCTGACCGGATTGTTCGCGCGCCAGTTCGGCACGCCGAATTACGCGGCGCACGGCGGGTTCTGTTCGGTGAATATGGCGGCGGGGATGATCTACACGATAGGCGGATCATTCTGGGAATTCGGCGGCCCGGATCTGGAACGCGCCAAGCTGTTCATCATGATCGGCACGGCGGAAGACCATCACTCCAATCCGATGAAGATCGCGATCTCGAAATTCAAGCGCGACGGCGGCCGCTTCATTTCCATCAACCCGATACGCACCGGCTACTCGGCGATCGCCGACGAATGGGTGGGCATACGTCCCGGAACCGACGGCGCACTGCTGCTCGCGCTGATCCACGAGATCATCGCGCTCGGCCTGTACGACCGGGATTTTCTGGTGCGCTATACCAACTCCGGCCAACTGGTGAACCTCGACGTCAAGCATGACGAATTCGGCATGTTCGTGCGCACCGAGGTGCCGAAAGAGGAGGGCTGTTACGACCCGCAGAACAAGCTGTGGTGGGATCGCAACAGCGGCAAGCCGGTGGTCACGCACACCGAGGGAGCCGATCCATTCCTGTTCGGCGAATTCAAATTGTCCGATGGCACACCGGTCAAACCCGCCTTCCAGTTGTTGCAGGAACGGGTAAAGGATTACACCCCGGAGTGGGCCAGTCAGGTCACAGGAATTCCGTCCGAGACCATCCGCCGTCTCGCCTATGAGATGGGCATCACGGCGCGCGACGAGACCATAGAATTGCCGATCGCCTGGACCGACTCATGGGGCAAGGAGCACGACAGCGTCACCGGCAACCCGGTGGCCTTCCATGCGATGCGCGGTTTGGCGGCGCATTCCAACGGCTTCCAGACGATACGCTCGCTCGCGATTCTGATGACGCTGCTGGGCACCATCGACCGTCCCGGCGGCTTCCGCCACAAGACGCCGTTTCCGCGCCCAATCCCGCCCTGCGCGCGCACACCGAACACGCCACTGGCAGTCAAGCCCAATACGCCGCTGGATGGCATGGCGCTGGGTTGGCCATCCGATCCTGACGATCTGTTCATTCACGAGGATGGAAGTCCGGTGCGCATCGACAAGGCGTTCTCGTGGGAATATCCGCTGTCGGTGCACGGCATGATGCATAACGTCATCACCAATGCATGGCGCGGCGACCCCTACAAGATAGACACCCTGTTGATCTTCATGGCCAACATGGGCTGGAACTCGACGATGAATACCGTCGAGGTCAGGAAGATGCTCAACGACAAGGAGGAGGACGGCGAGTACAAGATCCCGTTCATCGTGGTCTGCGATGCGTTCCATTCCGAAACGACGGCCTTTGCGGATCTGATCCTGCCGGACACGACCTATCTGGAGCGGCATGATGTGATGTCGATGCTGGACCGGCCGATCTCGGAGTTCGACGGCCCGGTGGATTCGGTGCGCATCCCGGTGCTGCCGCCGACCGGCGAATGCAAGCCTTTCCAGGAAGTATTGATCGAGCTGGGCTCGCGCCTGAAGCTGCCCGTCTTCGTCACCAAAGAAGGCAAGCGCAAGTATCGCGACTATCCCGATTTCATCGTGAACTATGAGACCGAACCCGGTTCAGGCATCGGCTTTCTGGCGGGCTGGCGCGGCAAGGGCGGCGAGAAATCGCTGCTCGGCGAACCTAATCCGAACCAGTGGGAGATGTACGAAAAAAATAATTGCGTGTTCCATTACGAGTTGCCGCGCTCCTACCAGTACATGCGCAACTGGAACAAGGGCTACCTGGAATGGTCGCAGCGCAACCGCATCACGCGCTATGGCGAACCCATCCTGATCCACCTGTACTCCGAAGTGTTGCAGAAATTCCGCCTGGCCGCCCAGGGCCGCGGCATCACGCGCAAACCACCCGCGCATCTGGCCGGGCGCATCGCAACCTATTTCGATCCGCTGCCATTCTTCTATGAGCCGCTGGAAACCCAGTCCAGCGACAAGCACAAGTATCCGCTTGCGGCAGTGACCCAGCGGCCGATGGCAATGTACCACTCCTGGGATTCGCAAAATGCCTGGCTGCGCCAGATCCATGCGCACAATTACCTGTATGTGAACCCGCTCGCCGCAAAGGAAGCTGGCATCGCGGACGGCGGCTGGATGTGGGTGGAATCGCAATGGGGCAAGGTGCGCTGCATGGCGAGATATTCCGAAGCGGTCGAACCGGGCACGGTATGGACCTGGAATGCGATCGGCAAGGCGGCGGGTGCGTGGAACCTGTCGCCCGACGCGAACGAATCGCAGAAAGGTTTCCTGCTCAATCACCTGATCTCCGAGGAACTCCCCTCTGATAGAACTACTAGCCATTCGACTAGACTGGCAAAAGACGCCAGTCAAGTCGCTGGTTATCCCTACGGGGGAGGGGTTGGGGGTGGGGGAACGATTTCCAATTCCGACCCGATCACCGGACAGGCTGCCTGGTATGACGTGCGTGTGCGCATCTATCCGGCAGGAGCCGATGAACCACGGCAGACCTCGCCGCAGTTCGAAGCCATGGAGAAATATCCCGGCATGAAAGACCATCCAAGCTGGCTGGCTTATTTTGGCGGCGGCAAGAAGAAAGGCGGTGCGAAATGACTCTGGAAAGAACCATTGTCCACGAAATACACGAAAAAACACGAACAAAACCCAAGAACTATCTTTCCATGAGACTCAGCTTGATGGGCGAGTCGCTGAATGAATGCAACCGATTGTTGTCTTTCGTGCCTTTCGTGTTTTTCGTGGACGATACTGAGGTTTTGGGGATGGCACAGCTCGGGATTGTTAAATTGAAAGGCTCGCCGTGACTCAGCTCGCCCTGGTCATCGACCTCAACGTTTGCGTCGGCTGCCATGCCTGCGTGACCAGTTGCAAGGAATGGAACACTTCAGGAAGTGCCGGGCCGCTGTGCGACGAGAATCCCTATGGCGCCGATCCGACCGGCACGTTCTTCAACCGCGTGCAGACTTTCGAGGTCGGGCAGTATCCCAATACCGAAACGGTGCATTTCCCCAAGTCCTGTCTGCATTGCGAAGATCCGCCCTGCGTGCCGGTCTGTCCGACGGGCGCTTCCTACAAGCGCAAACAGGATGGCATCGTGCTGGTGGATTACGACAAATGCATTGGCTGCAAATATTGCACCTGGGCCTGTCCTTACGGTGCGCGCGAGATAGATGAAAAGCAGAAGGTGATGAAGAAATGCACCCTGTGCGTGGATCGCATCTACGACACCAGGCTGCCCGAGGCCGACCGCAAACCGGCGTGTGTCAAAGCCTGTCCGACCAGCGCGCGGTTGTTCGGGGATGTGCATGATCCCGAATCGGCAGTGTCGCAGGCGATCCGCGAAAGCGCGGGTTATGCGCTGATGCCGGAATGGGGCACCCGTCCATCCAACCATTATCTGCCCCGGCGCAAGACCCGGCTCAAGATACACGTGGACGAACTCGAACGTGTCGATAACCCGCTCAAGGTCGACGGCAAATTGCCCAAGCCGAACAAGTCCGATCCCGCACTCGACGATGTCACGTCCTGGTAACCACACAATAGAATATTCATGAAGCCAGCCTTCTCAGTCATCTTTCTCACCACCCTGATTGGCGCCGGCCAGGGTCTGTTCCTGGCGCTGTTCACCCAGCAATCCTACGCGCTGTTTGGTTTACTGCCGCATCAGGACGCGCGCTTTTACGGATGGGGCAGCCTGCTGGCGCTGGTCTTCACCTTGGCGGGATTGATCGCCTCGTTCTTTCATTTGGGACGCCCGGAGCGAGCCTGGCGCTCGGCGGTCCAGTGGCGAACCTCGTGGCTTTCCCGCGAGGTCATCGTTCTGCCCGCGTTCATGGGGATATTGTTTCTCTATGGGGCGTCGCATCTGAGCGGATTCGATCCGGTGCTGCTGATACTGCCCAGCGGATTGAGCATCAATGCCACAATCATGTTGGGTGGTATGGCTACGATACTGGCCTTCGCGCTGTTCGTATGTACCGGCATGATCTACGCCTGCTTGCGTTTTTTGCAGGAATGGCATTCCCCGCTGACCGTGGTCAATTTCATCCTGCTTGGCGGCGCATCCGGTTTTACGTTGGCCACGCTGTACGCTGCCATGTTTGCGTCTGCGCAGGCCGGATTCTTCGGCGGCTGGGCGATCATCATCACCTTGCTGGCCTTCGCCGGACGCAGCGCGTCGTTGTGGCGCAATGCGCGCCTCAAGCCGAAATCGACAGTGCAGACGGCGATCGGCATCAAGCACCCGCGCATCGTGCAGACGGCGCAGGGCGCGATGGGCGGGTCATTCAATACGCGGGAGTTCTTCCATGGCAGGAGCGCTTCGTTTTTCAGCACGGTAAAAATGATCTTTCTGCTGCTGGCATTCGTCGCGCCGGTGCTGTTGCTGGCTGTTAATTTGACTTATCCATCCGGGCTGTTGCTGGGGATTGCGTTTATACTTCAATACTTCGGCTTGCTGGCGGAGCGCTGGTTCTTCTTCGCGCAGGCCAATCACCCGCAGAACCTTTACTATCAGAACATAAGTTGATCCCGAAATTTTGAAGACTCATCACTCGCCCAAATACTGGGTATATCACCTGTTGCCGTTCATGCAGTGGCGGCACATGGTGGACCGCAACACTAACCGCGCCGACCTGATCGCCGGACTTACCGGCGCGCTGATCGTGTTGCCGCAAGGAGTAGCCTTCGCCACCATCGCCGGGATGCCTCCTGAATACGGCCTCTATGCCGCCATGCTGCCGGCGATTATCGCCGCGCTGTTCGGTTCGAGCTGGCATCTGGTTTCCGGCCCGACCACCGCCATTTCCATCGCGGTATTCGCCGCCATCAGCCCCTTTGCCGAACCGGGTTCGCCGCAATTCATCAGCATGGTGCTCACGCTCACCTTCCTGACCGGATTGTTCCAGTTGATCCTGGGGATGGCGCGCATGGGAGTGCTGGTCAATTTCATCTCGCACACCGTGGTCATCGGCTTTACGGCGGGCGCCGCGCTGCTCATTGCCGCCAGCCAGGTTAAGAATTTCCTTGGCATCAACATCGCGCGCGGCGCGCATTTCCATGTGGTGATCGAGCAGACCATCGCGCAGTTCGGCAACATCAATCCCTATGTCACATTTACCGGCGCAATCACCCTGGCAACGGGTATTTTCGCCAAGCGCTACATTCCAAAACTGCCTTACATGATCGTGGCCATGGTGGCGGGCAGCGTGGCGGCTTATCTGCTTAATCTGGATTTCGGCGCGGAGACCACGTTAATCAAGACGGTGGGCGCGTTGCCAGCGCATCTCCCGCCTTTCGTTATTCCCGATTTTTCCTACGCGACCATCCACAAAGTGTTGTTCCCTGCATTGGTTGTCACCATGCTGGCGTTGACCGAAGCGGTGTCCATTTCGCGTTCCATTGCGGTGAAGTCAGAGCAGCGCATCGACGGCAATCAAGAGTTCATCGGACAGGGGCTGTCGAATCTGATTGGCAGTTTTTTTTCCGGTTACGCATCCTGCGGTTCGTTCAATCGCAGCGGCGTGAACTTCGCAGCGGGCGCACGGACGCCGCTGGCCACGGTGTATGCATCGATTTTCCTGATGCTGATCCTGCTGATGGTTGCGCCACTGGCTTCCTATCTGCCGACGGCGGCGATGGCGGGGATATTATTCCTCGTCGCCTGGGGTTTGATCGATTTTCATCACATTTTTTCCATTGTGCGCACCAGCCGAACTGAGACGGTCACGCTGTTCGTCACGCTGATCGGCACGCTGATCGATCTGGAAAAGGGGATCTTTTTCGGCATCCTGCTCTCGCTTGCCATTTATCTGTACCGCGTCTCGCGTCCGCATATCGTTCCGGTGGTTCCGGCGAAGGAGGAAGGCGCATACCATTTTGTGAGCGCCTACGGCCATTCTGATTGTCCGCAGTTAAGCATGGTGCGCTTTAACGGCGCGATCTTCTTTGGAGCCGTCGATCACGCTCAGCGCAGCCTGATGGAGATAGACGAAAAAGACCCGCTGAAGAAATCCGTGCTGATTGTCGCCACCGGGATCGATTTTGTGGACGTGACGGGCGCCGAGATGCTGGCGCAGGAAGCGCGGCGACGGCGCAAGATGGGCGGAGGCCTGTATTTTTACCGCTGCAAGGATTCCATCTACAACTATCTGCGCAAATCCGGCAAGCTTGCCGACATCGGCGAAGACGTCTTTTTCCCCGTCATGTCGAGCTGGATCAAGCCGGTGTATGCCACGTTCGATCCGGAGATTTGCCGCACCTGCAAGGCGCGCATCTTTTCCGTGTGCCATGGCAAACTGCCTGACGGAGAGCCCCGAACGTTATGAATAAGCGCATCGACCGCTTGCTGCCGTTCGTTTCCTGGTGGCCGTTGCGCGGCGAGGCAATCAGGGCAGACCTGATCGCGGGCATTACCGTCGCGCTGGTGCTCATTCCGCAATCCATGGCGTACGCGCAACTGGCCGGGCTGCCCGCCTATTACGGACTGTATGCGGCGTTCCTGCCGGGCATCATCGCCGCACTGTGGGGATCTTCGGCGCAATTGGCCACCGGCCCGGTCGCTGTGGTTTCGCTGCTGACCGCTTCGACGCTCGCGCCGCTGGCGGCCAGCGGCACCAGTCAGTTCATCGCGCTGGCGATCCTCATGGCGTTGATGGTCGGCATCATCCAGCTCCTGCTGGGTGTGTTCAAGCTTGGGGTGGTGGTGAATTTTCTTTCACATCCTGTCATCGTCGGCTTCACCAATGCCGCTGCCATCATCATCGGTCTGTCACAGCTCAACAAGCTGTTCGGAGTTTCGATGGGGCGCAGCGAGCACTTCATCAACGACATCTGGGGTGTGCTGCAACAGGTCGGCGATACACACTTTCCCACGCTGCTCATGGGCATCTCGGCTTTCGCTGTCATGCTGGGGCTGAAAAGATTTGCCCCAAAGCTGCCCGGTGTGCTGATCGCCGTCACGCTCACCACCCTGGTGAGCTGGTCTATCGGCTTCGAGCACAACAGCAAGGGCAAGACCGAGGAGATCATGGATGCGGAGGTGAAGACACTCGCCAATGAATTCTCCCGGATTGAGTCCATGGCCGATGAGTTGAACGGCAAGCTCGGCGCCAAATCGGCTGAACTCAAACAACATCTGAAAAACCATGAAGAAGGCTCGCAGCTCGCCGCGATGAACTATGAGATTGAACTGCTCAAGCTTGAACTCAAGGATGCCGAAGGCGAAAATCGCAAGATCGCCCGTTCCCTGCGCAAGTTTATCTTCGAGCGAATGCCCTCCGCCGATGGCCAGTCCGCCAGGCTTTATCTGGCGGGACAGATTCCTTCCGGCGAAAAATCCGATGGCTACCGCTGGCGCATCAAGAAGGTCAGCAAGGGCAAATTCGATCTCGTCGGCGGTGGCGAGGTGGTGGGTTACATTCCCGCCGGATTGCCCCGGTTCGATCTGCCGGTATTCAACTGGGAAATGATTTCGGCGCTCATTTCCAGCGCGCTGGTGATTTCCCTGGTCGGCTTCATGGAAGCCATCTCCATTGCCAAAGCGATGGCCGCCAAAACCAGGGATCGTATCGACCCGAATCAGGAGTTGATCGGCCAGGGTTTAGCCAACATCGTCGGCAGTTTGGGCCAGTCATTTCCGGCCAGCGGTTCGTTTTCGCGCTCTGCTGTCAACCTCAACGCGGGCGCCAGGACCGGCATGTCCAGCGTATTCGCCGGCCTGATCGTGCTGGTCACTCTGCTGTTTCTCACCCCGCTGCTGTATCACCTGCCACAGGCCGTATTGGCGGCGGTGATCATGATGGCGGTGATAGGTCTGATCAATTTCAAGGCGATCAGGCATGCCTGGCGTACCCATAAGCACGACGGTATCGCAGCTGTAGTGACTTTTGCCGCCACGCTGGCTTTTGCGCCGCACCTTGACAACGGCATTCTGGCTGGCGCGGGGTTGGCCATTCTCCTCTATCTATACCGCACCATGACTCCGCGCGTTGCGATTCTCGGCCGTTATCACGACGGTACGCTGCGTGACGTGAAAGTGCACAATCTGCCGGTCAGCGAAAACATCATCGCCATCCGTTATGACGGCTCACTTTACTTTGCCAACGTATCATATTTCGAAGACGCAATCCTTGAAGCTGTATCCAACAACCCGCAGGCCAAACATCTGCTGATCGTGGCGAATGGCATCAACCAGCTCGACGCTTCCGGTGATGAAGTCATACACCATGTGGTGGAAAGACTGCGCGCCAACGATATCAGGGTGTTTTTCAGCGGCCTGAAGAAACAGGTGGTCGATGTCATGCGTCATTCCGGCCTGTTTGATTACATCGGGCATGAGAACATTTTCGCCGATGAAGACAAGGCGCTGGATTCGATTTATTCCGAGGTGCTCAAGGTTGATCCGGATGCGCCATGCCGCCTGCTGAAGCAGCGCATCGGCGGTGACGATGGGGTGAGAACCTGGCTGTAGCGGTTGTTGAGCTTCACATAATCCGCGATAAGTTGGCCGTTCAGGCTGTAGAGCGCCTCTATTAATTCAAAACCCTGAGCGAAACAAGGCGCGAAAGAAATTTTAGCGCGCCGCATATGTTTGATATGTAGCGTTAAAATTTCTTGAGCAACGCCGTATCGCGACGGAGTTTGGATTAATAGAGGCGCCCTTCAGAGTGATTGAGACTTCGAACCCGAGTTGCTGAAACTCACCAAGGCGCAATTTCTTTCTCAGGCGGCGGCTCCGCTGGCGCATGGCTAATTCCGCTCTCTATTCAATATAAGCGTGGATATTTTTTCACTCGTTGGGAGTGAGTGAACATACTTCGAGAGAGTCCTCATCGAATACATGTTCAACAATACCGTATGGCGGCCCATCGAATAATATGGGATCAGTTGACATATATCGTTGTTCAATTCGTTTAGCCGGATCATTTTGATCTAGCAGCCTGTCTGACTTGAAGAATCGAAGCGAAAATTCGGCTGAGCGAGGTCAGATTTTGCCGGTTTTGCAGGTCAATAGTTGTTCTATTGACCAAA
>JANLIB010000095.1 GCA_024653675.1 Gallionella sp.
CATTAACCTGATTTAGATTTGCTTGGAAAACCGCGCTAGCGCGTGATCTACGATATATTCTTGTCACAAATTGCGAAGACTTAACTGGTAAGAGACTAAAACCTTATCAGATAGGCAAGCGAATACTGGTTGGTGGTATAGCTTACGGAACAATTGCTCCAGGACGGCAATAAGATATAACTGGTCGTCGACTGTGCCCGATTCCATGAGAAATCGATTGAGCTGCGCGGGCCAAGCGCGAGGTTGTAACCCAGCTTGTATAGCACGGTAGTGCCGTCGAGACGGTAGTTGTACAATTTCCAGTCCCGGAAAACGTCGTCCGGCGTATATGCAGAGCCGTATACATTCCAGTACGGCGCCGAAATCACGATATCCCCCTTGCGGTATTCACCGCCCAGATACAGGGTGCCGGATGGCTTGATCTGGTAGTCAAGATTGATGCGCGCAGAATCGTCCTTGTTGTCGAATACGGCGTTGTTGCCATTGCGTTTGTTATGGGACACGGCGCCAAAAATACGGATGCGGTCAGTCATGGTCTTGCGCAGCGAGATTCCCGTCGAATACCGGAAGCCATCGCGCTGATCCGATTGGAATTCTTCCGCTGATATTCTTGCGAAGATCGCCAGCACAGGCGTGCCGAACTCTGCGGAGCTGCGGTACTGGAACTCGCCCTGAATGCTTCCGGTAAGGCGGCTTAATCCGTCGTGATGCAGGAATTTTTCAGCGCCGAGCGCGCCGGTCAGCAAGGCGCGGGTGTGGTCTGAGATTGGAAATGTGGCGGGGCGGCTCAGGTTGACGCTCGAGGATTGATCTGACAGCTTGTTTTCGCCCGCCTGAGCACGCGTCACGTTGTCATCGAACATCAAGCCGGCATCGGCCTGAATGTCGGGTGAAGCTGAATATGCAGCGGTGCAGAAAAGCAGCCCCATGATCGACGCATGAACCGGCAAAATCGTCCTGCGTGTGAAAATGACCTGAAAGAATCTCATGGCTTCTATCCTCCAGTATTGCGCTGCGCCGATTTTATCAGTCATCGCGCAGGCACGGGTCAACATTTGCCCGGCAAAACTGCCGGCATATAGCCGGCTTTGTCATGACGCGAGATAAATATGCTCTGCGCCGCAAATACACATTATTCGGAACCTTGATTGTTATTATCGAAATGCCGATAATGCCGGTCATCGGGGATAAAGCAGCCTCCCCGCTTCAAGACGATTTCCCGTCCAAGGTCTGCTCTGAAATTGGAATGTTATCCAAGGAGGAGTCATGGACACATCGCAGCAGCAACTTTCTGACAACACCCAAGTTGACAATATACCGCCCCCCGAACCGGTCACGCTGTCCCAGGCATTCTGGTATTGGCTGAAGCTGGGTTTTATCAGTTTCGGCGGACCGGCCGGGCAGATCGCCATCATGCATCAGGATCTGGTCGAGAAGAAACGCTGGATCTCCGAGCGGCGGTTTTTGCACGCGCTCAATTACTGCATGGTGCTGCCGGGTCCGGAAGCGCAGCAGCTTGCCGTTTATATCGGCTGGCTGATGCACAGGACATGGGGCGGCATCATCGCCGGCACGCTGTTCGTGCTGCCTTCGCTGTTTATCCTGATATTGCTGTCGTGGATCTATCTCGCCTATGGCAACGTTCCGGCAGTGGCGGGGGTGCTGTACGGCATCAAGCCGGCGGTCACCGCCATCGTGCTGTTTGCCGCTTACCGCATCGGCTCGCGTGCTTTGAAAAATAGCCTGCTATGGGCAATGGCGGCGGTGGCGTTTCTTGCGATCTTCGCGTTCAATGTGCCTTTCCCGGCCATCGTGCTGGCTGCCGGATTGATCGGTTATGCCGGCGGCAGGATCGCGCCGGAAAAATTTGCCACCGGCGGCGGACACGGCAAGGCGGGGAAGATTGCGGGCGCGGCGCTGATAGACGACAACACGCCGGCTCCCGAACACGCGCGCTTCAGTTGGGCGCGGTTGTGGCGCGTTGTATTGGCGGGGGTGGCGATCTGGGCTGTGGCGATGACATTTCTGGTCGTGCAATTCGGCTGGCAGGGCGCGTTCACGCAGATGGGCTGGTTTTTCACCAAGGCCGCGCTGGTGACTTTCGGCGGCGCTTACGCGGTGCTGCCCTATGTCTATCAGGGAGCGGTCGAACATTACCACTGGCTTACTCCGCTGCAAATGATGGACGGGCTGGCATTGGGCGAAACCACGCCGGGTCCGCTGATCATGGTGGTGGCATTTGTCGGCTTCGTCGGCGGATGGACCCAGGCATCGTTCGGCCCGGATGCGTTGTTCCTCGCGGCTGCGAGTGCGGCGGCAGTGGTCACGTTCTTTACTTTTCTGCCGTCGTTCATATTCATTTTTCTCGGCGGTCCGCTGGTGGAAAGCACCCACGGCGACTTGAAGTTCACCGCGCCGCTTACCGGCATCACAGCGGCGGTGGTGGGCGTCATCCTGAATCTTGCCCTGTTCTTCGGTTATCACGTGCTATGGCCTGATGGCTTTGCGGGAACATTCGACTGGATGTCTGCATTGATCGCATTGGCTGCTACCATCGCCCTGTTCCGCTTCAAGCGCAACATCATCGAGGTTATCGCGGTTTGTGCCGTGCTCGGCTTTGTTCTGAAAACCGTTTATTGAGGTGAGACCATGAAATGGATTACGCGCGAACGCCCGAAAATTGATCGCATCGCCTGCCCGTGGCTGATCGTCCGCGTTGCCGACTGCTCCGCAAGAAAGGTAATAAGGTTGCTGGTGCCGCAGTGATTACGCATTTGATCTTGCCGAATGGCGCAGAACCTGCCGCGCTTCCCCTGCTGGCTGGCCGCGCGCTGCGTGCCTTTGTTGATGGCTATGTGGCGGTGCTGCTGCCCGCATACCTGCTGGCGCTGGGCATGGATACCTGGACGGTGGGTCTGGTCAGCACTGCAACGCTGCTGGGTTCGGCACTGGCCACACTGGCAGTAGGCGCATGGGGACACCGCTTCCATAATCGCCGCCTGTTGCTGTTTGCTGCACTACTGATGACAGCTACCGGACTGGGCTTCGCCAGCCTTTCTGCATTCTGGCCACTGCTGCTGGTCGCCTTCATCGGCACACTGAACCCAAGCTCAGGCGACGTCAGCGTCTTTTTGCCGCTTGAACACTCCCGCCTCGCCGAGGCTGCCCAAGGGGATGCCCGCACATCCCTGTTCGCCCGTTACAGCCTCACCGGTGCACTGTTCGCTGCGCTGGGGGCGCTGGCCGCCGCTGTGCCGGATTGGCTGGTCAGCCAGGGTGTTGACCGGCTCGTTTCCTTTCGCGCCATGTTTGTTGTTTATGCGCTGGCAGGCATCGCGGTCTGGATGCTCTACCGGCTGCTGCCGGAACCGCTGCCCCACGAACGGACAGCACCCCCCGCACCACTGGGGCCGTCGCGCGGGATCGTGTTCGGGCTCGCGGCCTTATTCTCCATCGACGCTTTTGCCGGCGGCCTGGTGGTTAATTCGCTGCTCGCCCTGTGGCTGTTCGAGCGACATGGCCTGTCGTTGTCAGTCGCAGGAGCGTTCTTTTTCTGGGCCGGGCTGCTGACCGCTGCCTCCCAGCTTGCTGCGCCATGGGTGGCGAAACGCATCGGCCTGCTCAATACCATGGTGTTTACCCACATCCCGGCCAACATCTGCCTCATTCTGGCCGCGCTGGTATCCAGCCTGCCCATGTCGCTCAGTTTTTTGTTACTGCGCGCGGCGCTTTCACAAATGGATGTACCGACCCGGTCAGCCTTTGTTATGGCGGTAGTGACCCCGCCCGAGCGGGCGGCAGCGGCAAGTTTTACGGCGGTCCCGCGCAGCCTCGCCTCGGCGGTCAGCCCATCCCTGGGCGGAGCGATGTTCGCAGTCGGCTGGCTGGCCGCGCCCCTGGTGGCCTGCGGCCTGCTCAAGATAGCCTATGACCTGGCCATCTGGAGAGCTTTCCGGCGGCTCAAACCGGTGCAATGAGAAAATTGCAAGGAAATTTGCGCGGCGTAATAAGAATTTCAATTCAACCCAGATTGTTCATTAGACGTAAGTCTGGCTACAACGAAGCATCCCCCCTTTGGAAAAGGGGGGCGAGGGGGGATTTGAACGTCGCGCGGGTATGAGAATCCCCCTTTGCCCCCTCGCAAGCTCTCCCCCTTTTCCAAAGGGGGAGGTAGGTTGAATTTTCCAATGAATTATTTGGGTTCAATAAACGCCGGTCAGCTTTGGTATCATGGCGGCCTTGCGCCATACCTCTTCCACCCGGATCCCCGAAAGTTAAGCATCCCTGAATGTTAAGCAAGCTCAACCAGGTTCAACGCGGAGCAGTGACTTACCTCGACAGCCCTTTGCTGGTGCTGGCCGGGGCGGGCAGCGGCAAGACGCGCGTGATTACCCACAAGATCGCCTATCTGGTGAATGAATGCGGCTACGCGCCGCGCAACATCGCCGCGATCACCTTCACCAACAAGGCCGCCAACGAGATGCGTGCGCGTGCCGGCGATTTGTTGAAAGGCGTCAACGCCAAGGGCCTGGTGGTGAGCACCTTTCATTCCCTGGGAATGCACATCCTGCGCGCCGAAGCAAAGCTGCTGGGCTACAAGTCGCAGTTCTCGATCTTCGACAGCAGCGACACATGGAAGATCATCAGCGAACTGACCAACTCCGGCGACAACCGAGAAATCCGCGACATACAGACGCAACTGTCGAACTGGAAATCCGCCTTTGTTTTACCCGTGCAGGCGGCGCAAAACGCCGGGGATGATGAAACCAGAATGCACGCGCGCATCTATTCGCGTTATCAGGAAACGCTGCGTGCTTATCAGGCGGTGGACTTCGACGACCTGATCCATCTGCCGGTGGCGCTGTTCCAGGAACATCCCGAAGCTCTGCTGCGCTGGCAGGGGCGGATGCGCTATTTATTGGTAGACGAATATCAGGACACCAACGATTGCCAGTATCAGTTGATCAAACTGCTGGCGGGCAGCCGCGCCGCGTTCACGGTGGTGGGCGATGACGATCAGTCCATTTATGCATGGCGCGGCGCGAGCATCGAAAATCTGCACAATCTGCGCAATGACTATGCCAGCCTGCGCGTCATCAAGCTGGAGCAGAATTACCGTTCTTCGCAACGCATCCTCAAGGTGGCGAATCACCTGATCAACCACAACACCAAAGTGTTCGAGAAAAATCTGTGGAGCGATCACGGCATCGGCGATCCGATACGCATCTATGCGGCGCGCGATGACGAGCACGAAGCCGAGAGCGTGGTGATGAAGCTGATGGCGCACAAGTTCGAGCATCGCGCAAAGTTTTCCGACTACGCCATCCTGTATCGCAGCAATCACCTGTCACGCGCCTTTGAAGAACAACTGCGCAGCCAGCATGTGCCTTATACCGTCAGCGGCGGCACGTCGTTCTTCGAGCGCGCCGAGATCAAGGACATCACCGCTTATTTGAGATTGATTGCCAACCCCGACGACGACCCGGCCTTCATTCGCTCCATCACCACGCCCAAGCGCGGCATCGGCAACACCACGCTGGAGAAGCTCGGCAGCTACGCCGGAGAGCGCCATATCAGCCTGTTCGAGGCTGCCTTCGAAGCGCATGTCGAACAGGAATTACCCGCTCGCCAATACGAAGAACTGATGCTGTTCTGCAACTTCATCAACCGCATCCAGGAACGCGCAGACAAGGACCCGTGCGGCGAGCTGCTCGACGAACTGCTGCGCGCGATCAACTACGAGACCTGGCTGTACGACTCGCACGAGCCGCGCCAGGCCGACACCAAATGGGAGAACGTGCAGCAATTCATCGCGTGGCTCAAACGCAAGGCCGAAGCGGACGAGAAGTCATTGATCGCGATGGTGCAGACCATCGCGCTGATCAACATGCTCGAAGGCAAGGATCAGGAGCCGGATGCGGTGTCGCTATCTACGTTACATGCCGCCAAAGGACTGGAATTCCCGCACGTGTTCATCATCGGCGCGGAAGAAGACATCCTGCC
>JANLIB010000102.1 GCA_024653675.1 Gallionella sp.
TGCAGCAGTGCGCCGACTGTCACCAGGATGCCGGCAGCCCTGAGTTTCAAGCGGCAATGGTCAAAGACTGCGAGGAATGTCATGCCGCCATCAATGCTAAGGAGAACCTGCAACAGGTAGCGCTAAAGCCGATATCAACAACGCAACAAATTGCGACGGCAGGCATGGCGCTGCCGCATTATTATTCCAGAACACGCATCGGCAAGAAACCCAATGTGATGGTGCGGGTGCCGGCGGGCGAGTTCACGATGGGCAGCAATTCCCGTCTGCCGGACGAAGGGCCGCAGCACACGGTTAAACTGAAGGCGTTCTGGATCGACAAATACGAAGTGACGAACCTGCAGTATCAACAGTTCATTGAGGCCACAGGTCGGCGCTCGCCCCGGCATTTTCAGAACCGCACCTTCCCCAGGGACAAGATCGACCATCCGGTGACATTCGTGTCGTGGTATGACGCCAAGGCCTATTGCGAATGGGCGGGCAAACGCCTGCCCACCGATGCGGAATGGGAAAAGGCGGCGCGCGGCACCGACGGGCGCACCTTCCCGTGGGGTAATGAGTTCGACGTGAACAAGGCAAATACGCCGGTGCGCTGGCAAAGCCTGAAAACGGAGGGGGATACCGCGCCGGTTGGCGCTTTCCCAGAAGGCATAAGCCCTTATGGCCTTTATGATATGTCAGGCAACGTGTGGGAATGGGTCGAGGACTGGTACCGGAGATATCCCGGCAACAATGACCCGAACGAAAATTACGGCGAGCAATACAAGACACTCAAAGGGGGCTCGTGGTGGGACTGCTCCTTCTACCAGTGCGGCATTTCGGCTCCGGTGTTCAACCGCTCCTTTTTTGACCCGCAGACAAAAAATTCCAGCTTTGGATTCCGTTGCGCCAAATCCAGGTAATGACAAATAACCGCTTCCCTGTCTTTGCCGCCCTGAGTCTTACATTGACAGGGATTGTGCTGATTTTGGCGGGCTGCGATGCCAATCAGGAGGTGAGAAGAGGAGGGCACAATCAGGCCGGCATGGTGCTGATACCTGCGGGCAATTTCCTGATGGGTAGCAATAAGACCGGAGACACAGGGATGCAGAAGGAATACGGCTTCATCGAACCCCTGTATCTGGATGAACATCCGCTGCACACGGTCGACCTGCCTGATTTCCTGATAGGCAGGTATGAAGTGACCAACGCCGAGTACAAGGCATTCGTCCGGCAAACCCAGCGGCCAGAACCGCCGGCCTGGGTACAGAACGGCTACAACGTTCGCGAAGAGAAATTGCAATCTTTCAAGATCGAGACTCTGCGCTGGGCGGCGACCCAATATTTCAAGCTGGATATGGATACCCGCAAAATGCCCAGAGAGGCCATCCTGGCTGAGTTGCAGAAAATCCAGCAAAAGCGCGATAAACTTCCTGCATCCAACGTCACCTGGCACGATGCGAACGATTTTTGCCGCTGGCGCGGAGGCCGCCTCCCGTCCGAAGCGGAATGGGAAAAAGCAGCTCGCGGACCCCAGGGACTTGAATTTCCATGGGGAAACGAATGGGACCTGAAAAAGATCAACACCGGCGCCAAGGCTGAAGACGAGGATGTGGTAACTGAGCCCGGGGGTGCTTATCCCGGAGACAGGTCATACTATGGCGTGTATGACATGGCCGGAAACGTTTCAGAATGGGTCAGCGACTGGTACAAACCTTACCCCGGAGCGGATTTTCTCAGCCAGTTTTTTGGCGAAAAACATAAAGTCGTGCGCGGTGGCGAAGCAGGCATAGGCCATTACACCCTGAGCCATTTCTTTCGGGGAGCGTCAAGGGGTCATGCCGATCCGGCCATACCGAGCAGCAGCGGTTTCCGCTGCGCATCTGATCCCAGGTAGAAAAATCCTGCTTAAGCCTGCTTGAGAACTTAGCTCGCCTATCCCTGAAATACGCATAATGTATATTATGTCAAATGATGAAATAGTAAAGTTGAATCTGAATACTTGCAAATAACACATTGATAATATGACTCATGCTTTTGCTCTGCCACCCTATCATGCAGCAGCCCATTAGATTGGCCGGCAGCGGCCAGTACCGGTAGAAATCTTTGCCAACTCGTGCGTTAGCACCGGGCTGATCTGTTTCCACGAAAAGCGCCACAACCAGTTGCCTTCCTGTCTGCCGGGGTAATTCATTCTGTGATCGCCGGAAAGGCCGAGTACGTCCTGCATGGGGATAATCACCATATTGGATTCGGATTTTGAGATGGCTTCAATCATGTCCCAATGTATCCGGTGCCCGTCGGAACCGAGGTACTTTTGGGCAAATGTCTTCTCCCCTTGTGTTGCCGTGTTCCACCAGCCCAGGCTCGTGTCGTTGTCATGGGTGCCGAGATAGGCTACCGAATTGGGCACATAGTGTTCAGGCAAGAAGTAGTTGCTTTCATCTTCAGCAAAAGCAAACTGCAGAACACGCATACCCGGGAAGTTGAATTTTTCGCGCAACTCCACCACATCCGGCGTGATCACGCCGAGGTCTTCGGCAATGATAGGTAATTCCCCAAGGGCGCTTTGCAGAGCGTCAAAGAGCTTTGCTCCGGGGCCCGGCACCCATCTGCCTTGCATTGCAGTGGTTGAACCGGCGGGGATTTCCCAGTAGCCGGCAAACCCCCGGAAATGATCGACACGCACCAGATCGAAAAGCTTCAGCGCATGCCGCAGGCGCGCTATCCACCAGGCAAATCCTGACTTTTCATGGGCATCCCACCGGTACAGCGGATTCCCCCATAACTGCCCGGTATCGCTGAAATAGTCGGGCGGAACTCCGGATACGACTATCGGATGCCCTCTCTCATCCAGTTCAAACAGATCCTGGTGCGCCCAAACATCAGCGCTCTGATAAGCGACAAAAATCGGCAAATCACCGATGATGAGTATCCCCCGCTCATTGGCATACTGCTTCAAATTCGACCATTGGCGCGAGAAACACCATTGGCAGAATTTCCAGAAGTTGATCTCTTCAGCGCTGCTTTCTGCCACGCGGCGTAGCGCTTGCGGATTTCTTGTTGCCAGATCAAATGGCCAGCGGCTCCATTTACCGTCCTTTTGGTGTTCCTTGATCGTCATGAATAACGCATAGTCGTCAAGCCACTCGCTTTCCAGGTTACAGAACCCTGCATATGCGCCTTGGCTGGCATTTGCGGAATCCGCGAAGAATCTTTCTGCGGCGCGGCGCAGCCTCTCCAGGCGAAATGGCAGCAGTACATCAAAATTGACCGTGTCAGGCCAAAATTCCGGGTGTGGCATCAGGTCTTCCCCTGACAGCCAACCCATCTCGGCCAATTCCGCAAGGTCGATAAGCAGAATGTTACCGGCAAAGGCGGAACTGCTCATGTAAGGAGAATTCCCCGGCCCTATTTCCCCAAGCGGCAGCATCTGCCAATAGGTCTGGCCGGCGCTAACCAGCCAGTCGACGAAACGATAGGCATCTGCGCCAAAGTCGCCCGCACCCAGCGGTCCCGGCAGGGACGTAGGGTGAAGCAGGATGCCGCTGGCACGTTCGGTTAACATAAACGCCCTAAAAATTCCGTCAATCGGACGGCAGGCTATTCGGAAGCGCGGCGCATCGCCCCGCCCGCCTCCGGATGTCCGCTGCCATGACTGACCGGCTCGGAGAGATTCTGCGGCGGCGGCAATTTCAGCAGGTGGTAAAGCTCGGTGAGATTGTGCCGGAACAGGCGGTCAAAACTGGCTACCGATTGCGAAGGATTGTAGTCGCCAAACCACCAGAACCAGTCAGAGCTTTCGCAGGAGCACAGCTGTTTCTCGGCGGCTTCCTGTTCTTGCCGGCTGAGCCGCCCGCTGGAGATGACCATATCGAAACTTTGCTTGGCCACACACAGCAAGTCCCACGCGCGATTCTTGTCGGTGGAGCCTATCCATGTTGAGAAATTCCCGTATACCCAGCTTCCTGCGACGATTCCGGGCAAGCTGTGCACCTGCGCGCTGCCGTGACGCGGTGCGCCAGACTTCAGATAATCGCTGTAGGTTGTGGTGTGGATATCGGGATGCGCTTCCAATTGGGCATACAACTCATCCAGAAAGTAGAATCCGTTGTAGGGATAATATTCCCAGGCATTTTCGCCATCCAGGATGATGCTGACCACAGGCCTCTCATCATCCGGAGCCTGCCGGGCTATCGCCTCTATCTGTTCGATGAAATTGAGCGCCGCATCTTTGCCGTGCCAGCGCGAGTATTCGAAACCGATCAGGTCGGACAGCCGGTCATCGCGGAAAAAACAGTTCAAACCATCCGCTCCCTTTTCCAGGCGGTAAGGGCGATACAGATACCGGATACGTTCTGGCTTGACCTCATGAATCAGTTTCAGGCTGTTCACCAGCACGCCCTCCCCGCTGGCAGTCCAGCGGCAACCCTCGGCAGCCAGCACCTCCAGCGTCTCGGTGGATATTGATCCTTCTGCCGGCCACATCCCCCGCAGTTCGGCGCCGAAACGTTCGCGATGGCTCTGCCTGGCACGCTGGATATGCGCCGTCACGCGCAGCCGCCCCTTGGGATAATGCGGGGAATTGGGCAGCAAGGCATCAGGCATGGCTTCTCTGGCGCTGGCGAAATCGATCAGCAACGGAGCCAACGGATGGTAATGCGGCGTGGCGGAAATCTCGATCTGTCCGGATTCCGCCAATTTGCGGTAGCGCGGAATGATGCCGCTGATCAATTTTCCGATGAGTGCGAGCAATTGCCGGCGGTCATCGAGGCTGAAGCCTTCGGCTTTGCTCATGAGTTGCACCACAAGGGAATGTTCGCGGTGCACACTCTCGCCGCACCAGACCAGGTGATACCAGGTCAGCAAGTCCGCCATATACTGGCCTGACAAGTAGGACAGCGCAGTCTCGCCATCGGGTTGCAAACGATTGAATAATTCCAGCAGCCGTTTATAGGCCGGATAGGGCGAAATCATCCTGGTGTGATTGCTGCGGAAACATGCGTCAAGGGACAATTGCCGCTGTTCCGCAGACAGATCATGAAAGTCTTCGTGCGCCAGCAGGCGCAGCAAAGGGTCGCGCAACTGTCCGGTGGCAAACTGGTCTGCATAATCTTCCAGTTGGTCGAGCAGGACCGGCACAAAATTCACCACGGCGTGAACTTCCGGATGCCGCTCAAGGTGATAAGCCATGTCGGTGTAATCCTTGAGAGCGTGCAAATAGGTCCACGGCAGCACAAAATCGCCGCTGGAATAATCGCGGTAATCCGGCTGGTGCATGTGCCAGAGGAAAACCAGGTCTATGGATTTTTTCATAAGAAGCTCGTACGCCCCTGAATTTTTAGAGGCGCCCTGAAAGATTTCCTGCTAACGGCTGCTGTGCATCTTTTGTCCCAGCATATCCGGCGTGACGAGCGTCACGCCCTTCGTGCTGACATAAAAACGTTTGCGGTCTTCATCCTGATCGACTCCGACTTCCAGCCCGTCGGGAAGCTTGCAACCCTTGTCCACGATGACGCGCTTCAGGGTCACATTGCGTCCGATATTGACGTTGGGCAACAGCACCGAGTCTTCGATGGTGCAATAACTGCTTACGCGCACGTCTGAAAACAGCAGCGAGCGGCGCACAGTCGAGCCGCTGATGATGCAGCCGCCGGAAACCAGGGAATCGATTGCCATACCGCGGCGATCCTCTTCGTCAAACACGAATTTTGCGGGCGGCAATTGTTCCTGGTTGGTCCAGATCGGCCATTCCCTGTCATACATATTCAGGTCGGGGATGACCTTGGTCAATTCCATGTTGGCTTCCCAGTAGGAATCTATGGTTCCGACATCACGCCAGTAGGGAGTTTTGTCATTGCCCATGCCCACGCAGCTTTGCTCGAAACTTTGCGCGAACACGCGATACTTTGAAACCATGTGCGGCAGCAGGTCCTTGCCAAAATCGTGTTTTGAGTGCGGATCGTCGGCATCGCGGATCAACTGTTCGAAGAGAAACTGGGTATTGAAAACATAAATGCCCATGCTGGCCAGCGACTTGTCCGGCTTGCCCGGGATCGATGAGGGGTTGGCAGGTTTTTCGGCAAACTCGACGACGCGGGAATGTTCATCCACGGCCATCACGCCAAAAGCAGTCGCATCGGCAACAGGCACTTCCAGGCAAGCCACTGTCACGTCGGCTTTATTCTCGACATGGTAACCAAGCAACTTGCCGTAATCCATTTTATAAACATGATCTCCCGCGAGGATCAGCACAAAATCGGGATTGGCTTCGCGCAGAATATCAAGATTCTGGTATACCGCATCGGCAGTGCCTTGATACCAGTGCTGCTCGTCAATGCGTTGCTGGGCGGGCAGCAGATCCACGAATTCGCCGAACTGGCCGTTCAGGAATGACCAGCCGCGCTGGATATGTTGAATCAGGCTGTGGGATTTGTACTGGGTCGCCACGGCAATGCGGCGGATGCCGGAATTCACGCAGTTGGACAGCACGAAATCAATGATGCGGAACTTGCCGCCGAAAGGGACGGCCGGTTTCGCGCGCCAGTCGGTCAGCTGATGCAGCCGATTGCCACGCCCGCCGGCCAGTATCATCGCATAGGTATTTTTGGTGATGCGGCTGACGAAGCGCGACGCAGGCTCCCCGGAAGCGGGCTGATATTTTTTTTGCACTGTATCCAGTTCGGCATTCATTTTCTGCGCCTCCATTTATTTACTACAATGCAGCAATATCATTATCGTTTACAATCGCACCACAGACAAGAACATTGGAGAAAAAGTGAAGCTGGATACGCGGATCGAATTGTTGTCGCAAGCCCGTCTTTATGACCCATTCGGCTTGCTCGGCCTGCATCGTGAAGATACAGAATGGGTCGCCAGAGTGTATGAACCTTATGCCACCCGGGTCGATCTGCTGAATAATAACGAAGCTGCCGCGCTCGACCGTATCCACCCTTCCGGCGTGTTTGAATGGCGGGGGAAAACCGAACCCGCCCGCCCTTACCGGCTGCGCATCCACTATGGCAGCGCGACGCATGAAATCTTTGATCCCTACCAATTCCCCTCGCATATTCTTCAACAGGATCTGTATCTGTTCAGCGAAGGCAAATTGCGCCAGGGCTATCGGATGCTTGGCTCGCATGCCGTCGAAATCAACGGCGTAAAGGGGGTCAGGTTTGCCGTCTGGGCGCCAAACTCGGAACGTGTCAGCGTGGTGGGCGAATTCAACCGATGGGATGGCCGCGTGCACCCGATGCGTTCGCTTGGCTCCAGCGGCGTGTGGGAATTATTCATCCCGGAAATCCGGCAACATGCGTTGTATCGCTACGAGATCCGCAATCGCGACACCGGCCAACTGCTGACCAAGACCGATCCCTACGCGCAGGGTTATGAGTTGCGCCCCGGCACGGCAGCGCTCGCGGCTCCGGCAAATCAACATCAATGGCAGGATGCCGGATGGATGGCTCAGCGCGGGCAATGGGACTGGCTGCACGGTGCGATCAATATTTACGAAATCCATGCCGGTTCATGGAAATGCCACCCTGACGGACGTTTCTACACCTACAGCGAATTGGCGACCGACCTCGTGCCTTACGTCAAGGGCATGGGCTACACGCACATCGAACTCATGCCGGTTTCCGAGCACCCGCTGGATGAATCGTGGGGCTATCAAACAACCGGTTATTTTGCGCCGACCAGCCGCTTCGGCTCGCCGGACGAATTGCGCCATCTCATCGACACCTGCCACCAGGCGGGCATCGGCGTGATTCTCGATTGGGTGCCGGCGCATTTTCCGCAGGATGACTGGGCGCTGGCGCGCTTCGATGGCACTGCACTGTATGAGCACGAAGATCCGCGCCTCGGCTTCCACCAGGATTGGGGCACGCACATTTTCAACTACGGGCGCAACGAAATTAAATCTTTCCTGATGTCCAGCGCGCACTTCTGGCTGTCCGAATTTCACCTCGACGGCCTGCGCGTGGATGCCGTCGCTTCGATGCTGTATCTGGATTATTCGCGCAAGGCCGATGAATGGATTCCGAACAAGTATGGCGGGCGCGAGAACCTTGAAGCCGTCGATTTCCTGCGCGAGATGAACATCATGGTGCACGATGAATTCCCCGGCGCGTTGACGATGGCGGAGGAATCCACCGCATGGCCCGGCGTGTCGCGCCCGGTCTATCTGGGCGGACTGGGCTTCTCGATCAAGTGGAACATGGGCTGGATGAACGACACACTGGGATATTTCCAGCACGAGCCGGTGCATCGCCGCTATCACCACAACGAGCTCACCTTCGGCCAGCTCTACGCCTATACCGAAAACTTCGTCCTGCCGTTCTCGCATGACGAAGTCGTTCATGGCAAAGGCTCATTACTGTCCAAGATGCCCGGCGATGCCTGGCAGAAGTTCGCCAACCTGCGTTTGCTCCTGACCTACCAGATGACCAGCCCGGGCAAGAAACTGAATTTCATGGGCAACGAGATCGCGCAGGGGCGCGAGTGGCAATCCAAATGGGAGCTGGAGTGGTGGCAACTCGGCCAGGAGATGCACCGCGGCGTGCAGAACCTGACCCACGACCTCAACCGGCTCTATCGCAACCTGCACGCGCTGCATGACCTCGATTTCCAGCACGAAGGTTTCTCGTGGATAGATTGCAACGATGCGGAAAAATCCGTGTTGTCTTACCTGCGCCGCGCACGGGACGGTTCGATCGCGGTCGTCGCGCTGAATCTCACCCCCGTGCCGCGCAACCATTATCGCATCGGCCTGCCCATACAAGCCGTGTATCGCGAAGCGCTGAACAGCGATTCGCAGTATTACGCGGGCAGCAACCTCGGCAATCCCGGTTTGATCCATGCGGAAGCGGTTCCGTGGATGGGACTGCCCTGCTCTGCCGAGATTGTTTTGCCGCCGCTGGCGGGTGTTGTTCTTGTACCGGAGGTTCCGTAGGTTGGGTTAGCGGTTTCACCGCGTAACCCAACATCATTAAAAAGGCTGTTGGGTTACGCGAAAAAGCCGCTAACCCAACCTACGAGGTAAGTCATATGAATAAATTATTCAACATTGATTTGAACGACTATGTCTAAGCTAACCGAATCCCCCGCCTGGCACGCACTAAAGTTTCACCACGCCGCCATCGGAACCATCCACATGCGCCGGATGTTTCAGGACGATCCGGCGCGCTTCAATAAATTCTCCCTGCAACTGGGCAGCCTGTTGTTCGACTACTCCAAGAATCGCATCACCGAACAAACCGTCCGCCTGCTGCGTGAACTCGCCGAGCAAGCCGGGTTACCAGAATATATCGAGCGCATGTTCAACGGCGACAAGATCAACTCCACCGAGCAGCGCGCCGCGCTGCACACCGCGCTGCGCAACCGTTCCGGCCAGCCCGTTTATACCGATGGGAAGAACGTCATGCCCGATGTGCAGCGTGTGCTGGGACTGATGCGCCGCTTTTCGGATGCGGTGCGTAATGGTCAGCATACCGGACATACCGGCAAGGCAATCACCGACATCGTCAACATCGGCATCGGCGGTTCCGACCTCGGCCCGCTGATGGTGTGCGAAGCGCTCAAACCGTATGGCGCCCCTGAACTGCGCGCGCATTTCGTTTCCAACGTGGACGGTTCGCACTTGAGCGAAACGCTGAAACAACTGGATGCAGAAACCACGCTGTTCATCGTCAGCTCCAAGACCTTCACCACGCAGGAAACCTTGACCAATGCGCTTTCGGCGCGCGCCTGGCTGGTCGGCATCATGGATGATGAGCAAGCCGTGGCGAAACATTTCGCTGCCGTCTCCACCAACCTCGAAGCCACCGCCCAGTTCGGCATCAACCCTGACCATGTGTTCGAGCTATGGGATTGGGTCGGCGGGCGTTATTCGCTGTGGTCAGCCATCGGCCTGCCTATCGCGCTGTACCTCGGCATGGACAGGTTCGAGGAATTGCTGGGCGGCGCATACGCGATGGACGAACATTTCCGCAGCGCGCCGCCGGACAAAAACATCCCGGTGCTGATGGGATTGCTCGGTATCTGGTACGGCAACTTCTTCGGCGCGAGCTCCAGCGCCGTGCTCCCCTACGACCAATACCTGCACCGCTTCCCCGCCTATCTGCAACAACTGGACATGGAGAGCAACGGCAAGGGCGTGGATCGCGACGGCAATCCGGTGGATTACGACACCGGCATGGTGGTGTGGGGCGAACCCGGCACCAACGGCCAGCACGCCTTCTACCAGCTCATCCACCAGGGCACGCGCATGATACCGGCGGATTTCCTGGCTCCGCTGCACAGCCAGAATCCTTTTGGCGAACATCACGCCATCCTGCTCGCCAACTGCTTCGCGCAAAGCGAAGCGCTGATGCTCGGCAAAACCGCAGCGGAGGCGCGTGCCGAACTGGAAGCACAGGGCATGAAAGCCGCGGCGCTGGAAGCCCTGCTCCCGCACAAGGTCTTCCCCGGCAACAAACCCACCAACACCCTGTTGTTCGACAAGCTCGACCCGCACACGCTGGGCATGCTGATCGCAATGTATGAACACAAAGTGTTCGTGCAAAGCGTGATATGGAACATCAACCCCTTCGACCAATGGGGCGTGGAACTCGGCAAACAACTGGCGGGAAAAATTCTTCCGGAATTGCGCGATGCGGCGGTTACTTCAAAGCATGATGCTTCGACCAATGGGTTGATCGATTATTTCCGCAAGCACCGCTAAGGCAACCATGTTGAGAGTATGCATGAATGCAAGGCCTGACCCCATTGCCTCCCTAGCCGGGGGTTTACCTCACTGAATTAAACTGTCAATCTCAAAGTTCCATCAAATTTGCAATATTTTTCTAGGTGCCATGATATGTCGAACAACAACGCAGCCAGTTCAAGAGTTCTACCGCAGGTTCTTCTCGCGGCACTGTTAGCGGTTTCCGGCCTCGCCTCATGTGGAGGTGAAGATAAGGGTGAGGCTAAGGTCATTTTCCTCGCCCCCCCTTCCACCCCTTCAGTATCTCTTTCAGCAACGTCGACTTCAATCGCGAATGGCGCAAGCTCAACCATCACGTGGTCATCGACCAATAGCACTTCATGTACTTCTTCTTCCGGTACCGGAGGATCTGGCACAACGGGCTCATTCGATACAGGGGCTCTGATTGCAACCACCACCTATACCGTAACGTGTACAGGTGCTGACGGGCAAGCAAGTCAAAACATAACGATTACCGTCGGCTCCGCTAACGCCCCTGCCGTATCCGTATCCACAACGTCGTCTTCAATCGCGAATGGCGCAAGCACAACCATCTCGTGGTCATCGACCAATAGCACTTCATGCACTTCTTCTTCCGGTACCGGAGGATCTGGCACAACTGGTTCTTTCAATACTGGAGCACTGACTGCAACCACCACCTATACCATAACCTGCACAGGCGCTGTCGAGTTGGCTAGTCAAAGTATAATAATCACTGTCGCCTCAGCCCCACCTACCGTATCCGTTTCCGTTGGGTCAACTTCAGTCCCATATAACGCAAGTACAACCATCACCTGGACATCGGCCAACAGCATCTCATGCACCTCTTCCCCAGCAATCGAAGGTTTCGCTGGCGCATCAGGTACAATTAACACGCCTCCCCTGACTACAACCACCACCTATACCGTAACATGCACAGGTGCGGGCGGGTCGGCCAGCCAAAACATAACCATTTCCGCCGCCCCCTCAGACGTTTCCTCGGTTATTTCCGGTTTTGCCAATGCAGGCGGGGGTAATATAACCGTCACGTCGGCAAACACCCTGACCCACGGCACAGCCATTACCATCAGCGGAACGACCAATTATGACGGTACCTACACCATTGCAAATGTGGGAGCCACGAGTTTCACCATAGTGGCAGCCTTCGTTGCCAACGATGCAACCGGCGTCTGGCAACTGGCTGGCGGCATGATCCCCGGATGCTCAACCATCGGGGATACCGGCACCATCACGCTTTATAATTACCCGAGTCGCTTTAACGGTGTCGCACCGTTGTCGGTATTCTTCGACACCGCAGAGACCAAAGATAATGCTGGCACTGTAGTCAAAGCGGGCACCACCGCTAACGCAACGACACGGACGTTCCACGACCTTGAATATCGCTGGGACTTCGGCGACCCCGCTGGTGGCGCAACATGGAGTGCGGGCAGCAGGGCAGATGTCAGTCGCCGCAATGAGGCGACCGGCCCGGTGGCGGCGCATGTGTACGAAACCCCCGGCGTTTACATCGTTTCCTTGTCCGCAACTGACGGCACCAACACGGTGTCGAACAGTTGCGCCCAAATCGTAGTCCAGGATCCCAACACGGTATTTTCTGGCAGCAATACGATTTGTATAGGCGCATCTGTTGTGCCAACAGCGGGAGCAAATGGCTGTCCTACCGACGCTAGCACTGCACAACAATCCTCCTTTCCTTCAGCGATCAGCAGCTATGCTAAGACTGGCAAGAGGGTTTTATTCAAACGCGGAGACACGTTTACTGCAACAACATCCGCTTCACTAACCATGACTGGGCCGGGGATTATCGGCGCGTTCGGCACGGGGGCGGCCCCCATCGTGCAGATGACGGGGGACACGACAATATTAAACTTGTCGAGCGCAAGCACGCCTACGATGAATGACTGGCGTATTATGGATTTGGAGTTTGATGGCTTTAGTAAAACAAATTCACTCGGCATTGGCACGATGGGCACTATCAAGCAAGTTCTCGTTCTTAATATGAACATACACGATATCATGGATGGAATTGAATTCAATGGCGCCATGCTGGAATGGCTGGTAGCCAACGGCTATCCTGCACACACCATGTTTGATGAAATGGCCATTGTTGATTCAATCATCACACCAATCACGGGTAGCACTGTTGGTGGGAGGATATTCGCATCTGCCTTGCATCTTTCTATCATGGGTAATAAGCTTGGAGATATGGTCAACGCTGCTGGTTCCGGTTGGCATGTAGTGCGGACTCCATACATAGGCAAGGGGGTGATCGCCAACAACACCCTTGCACGTTCTAACACCTACCTTGCACTGAAGTTACATGGCCCGGCTTGGTGCCATGTTAATAGCCTTACTGATGATATTCCCGGCGATTGCTTGACGTGGAACAACGACACATCGACACCAGCAGGTTTCTCAACCTATACGTACACCACCACCACGCACCCCATTGGCATATTCGCTGCATTGAGCGGCTATACCGAGCAAGTCCTGATTTCAGACAACGACATTATTGGCGCTGATAGCCCCTATTTGGTTGTTATGGGCCCGCAAAACTCCCACAGGGACGAACGGGTACGAGATGTCATTGTCGAGCGAAACCACTTTAAGGCAGGTAATAAGCTTACACAAACGGCGTTAGTAATTCACAGCTATGAAACCACTGTCCGAAATAATATATGTGACATGAGCGTGGGCAGTAGCGGAACGTCTTGCTTTTACCCTACGCTCTACCTCACTGGCCCTGCGCGACCACCCCACGATATCAGAATTTACAACAATACGGGGTATAAATCTGATGCCGGTTCTGAATTTAATCTGGTCAGAATCGATACCACCTCCACCAATGTTACGGTGCAAAACAATTTGGCTTATGCGCCGCTCGCCGGATCAACAATGATGGTCAGTGGCACTGGCGCATCCGGCCTCATTACTTCGAATAACTCGACGGATTATCAGATAAAAAATACGTCCCCAGGATGGGCCGCTGCCACACCTTCAACCCCGGCGGATTTCAGCCTCAACGCCGACAGTTACGCCAGGGATACAGGTGCCTCGGCGGTTCCGGTGTTTTCGGACATCTTCCTCACTAGCAGGCCCCGGAATGGCGTGACCGATATCGGTGCCGTCGAAGGGCCTTAGACACACGCCGATAAAGAACAACATATCTTGCAAAACTAGGGTCAGGTCTTGCATTACGACATTCCCGTCAGAAATTAAAAGAGTCGGGTTCGGATTAAGTTCGCCCCCGCATCTGTTTGTTTTATTGGCGAAGCGGCACTGGACGAAGCGGTAATGATTATCTGATTTCTTTGAGCAGATGTTTGATCTGCATGTGCAATTCCGGCAGGTTGGTGCGAATGGTCTTCCACACCATTTCCAAATCAACCTTGAAATAGCCATGTGCAACGCGGTTGCGCATGGCATATACGACTGTCCAAGGTACTTCTGAATGCGCGAGCGTCGGTTTTGCTCATACCGTGACGGCTTCGGTCATCACCTGCGCGCGAAATTTGTCGGGCAGTGCGTTTGGGGTTAGCACATCCACGCTGATGTTCAGTAGTTTCGCAACTTCCACCTGTATTTTGGCGATGTCGAATAGTGTCGTTTCCGAAGTCGGTTCTACAAGCAGGTCCAAGTCGCTGTCTTCTGTATCGTTTCCGTGCAGCGCAGAGCCGAACACGCGCACGTTGCTGACGCGGTGGCTCAATGCGATGCGGCGAATTTCATCGCGGTGCTGTTGTAGTGCCAGGGAATGACGCATGGCATTTTTCCTAAATGTTCCGGCACATTATATCCAAGAGGTATCAATGGGTGGATAAATTAAAGGGGCGGGTTCGGATTAAATTCGCGCAACTAAACGCGGACTAAAGGGCATCTCTAAAAATTCGTCACACCGGCGAAGGCCGGTGTCCAGCCTATTGAGTTGGGGTTCGCAGGGATGGGCGGTTTCTTGCCCAACTCGCAAAATACTGGA
>JANLIB010000293.1 GCA_024653675.1 Gallionella sp.
TATCCGTAGGTCGGGTTAGCGGCTTTATCGCGTAACCCGACGTGATTTGGCGCAAACGTCGGGTTACGGCGCAAAAAACCGCGCCTAACCCGACCTACAATGCAGCGCTGGCCGATGGCATAAGTTCCAGACAGCGTGCAACACTACACTAGCCCTCCCCCGGAGGGAGAGGGGATGGTTGGCGCATCACGTCGCGTTTGAAATCCTGATATAGCTTGTGCAGTCTGGCGAACATGGGGCCCGGCTTGCCTGTGCCGACCGGCTTGCCGTCCAGCGTGGTGATCGCGAGCACTTCCTTGGTGCTTGATGTGAGCAGCAATTCGTCTGCCGCAAAGACTTCTACGGCGGCGATGCGCCGCACTTCATGCGGGATATGGCTGGCGGCGGCGATCTCTAGCACCACGTCGTAGGTGATGCCGGGCAGCATCAGGTTATCCTTGGGCGGCGCGAGCAGCTTGCCGTTTTTCACCACGAAGATGTTGCTGGCCGCGCCCTCGGTCATGAACTCATTTTCGCGTATCAATATGGTCTCGGCGCAGCCCGCGTCGATCGCCATCTGGCGCAGCAGCACGTTGGGCAGCAGCGCGATCGCCTTGATGTCGCAGCGCAGCCAGCGGTTGTCCTCTGCGCTTACCGCGCCAACGCCGCTGGCGAGCAGGGCGGCAGGCGGAGTGAGCAGCGGGTTGCTCATCATGAATACCGTCGGCTTGACCGGCGGGTTGGGAAAGGCATGGTCGCGCTTGGCCACGCCGCGCGTGATGTGCAGATACAGATACTGGTCTTGCGGCGCGTTGCGCGCGATGAGCTCGTTGATGATGGCTGTCCATGCCGCGCCGCTGTGCGGGTTGGGGAGCCGGATGCCATCCAGGCTGTGTTGCAGCCGCTGCAAGTGCGATTCCAGGCGGAACGCCCTGCGCGAATACACCGGAATCACTTCATACACGCCGTCGCCGAATATGAAGCCGCGATCCAGCACGGATATCTTTGCTTTTTCGATGGGCATGTATTGCCCGTTCAAATAAATCATTTAATTTTCCTTCATTGAAAAACCAAACGTATGCTATCCCATCCGCGCGAAAATATATTAGCCAGAGGCACGCTGTCCAACGCCACCAGCGGAAATTCCGCATAGGGTATGCCGTCCAGCGTCAGTTTGAGCATACCGACTTTTTGCCCTCCGCTGACCGGCGCGAAGAGATGCTGGTGCGTTTCCATCGTCGCCTTGAGTTGGGTGAGCGTTCCTCTGGGGATGGTCAGAAACAGATCATGGCGGAACCCGATATCGAGGTGGCTCTCGGTGCCTTTCCAGATGCGCAGTTTGGCGACAGGCTGGTTCTTTTCATAAAGCCGGACGGCGTCGAAATTCTGGAAGCCGTAATTCAGCAGTTTCTGGCTTTCGGTGGCGCGCTGGCTTTCGGTGTCTGCGCCGAATATCACCGATATCAGGCGGCGATTGTCGCGCCTGGCCGAACCGGCCATGCAATACCCGGCGCTTTCGGTGTGGCCGGTTTTCAGGCCGTCCGCATAAGGTTCCAGCCACAGCAGACGGTTGCGATTGGCCTGGGTGACGTTGTTGAATGTGTAGTTGCGCACCGAGAACAGCGGGTAATGCTGCGGATAGTCGCGAATGATGGCAGCCGCCAGTAAAGCCATATCGGTTGCGCTGCTGTAGTGTTGAGGATCCGAAAGGCCGGCCGGATTTGCGAAATGGGTGTTTTTCATTCCCAGCCGCTCCGCTTCCTTGTTCATCATGTCGACAAAACCCGCCTCGCTGCCGGCGATATTCAGCGCCAGCGTGATGGCCGCATCGTTGCCGGATTGCACGATCAGGCCGTGCAGCAGTTCATCAACTGTAACGGTTTGTCCCGGCTTGAGCAGCATGCGCGATTCGCCGCTGATGTTGCGCATCGCGGCAGCGGGAGCAGTCAGTTTTTGTTTCGGGGAAAGCGTGCCGTGCCTGAGCGCATCGAAGGTCAGGTAGGCGGTCATCAGCTTGGTCAGTGAGGCGGGCTCCATGCGCGCATCCCCGTCCTGGTTCACCAATACCTGATTGCTGTTGTAGTCGTATAACAGGTATGACTTGGCTGCCAGAATGGGTGCGGCGGGTGTTTGCGGCGACAGCGCGTGGCTGGCAGCGGGCAGCAGCAGGCCGATGAACAGGGGAATGAATTTCATGGTCAGGGGATTCTTGCGGTGAGCCATTATATTCCTTGCGCGTCGCCGGGCGATAGTCCCGGCGATGGCCGCTCCAAGAGAATCGGGGATTCCCGATGGTAATGGGCGCCACTAAAATTTTTTGCGCGCCTTGCATTTGGGCGGACTCTGAATTTTTAGAGGCGCCCTAATGTTATTTATGGCCGGCAGGCGGCTTGGTCAGTTTGCGCTGCAGCGTGCGGCGGTGCATGTTGAGCGCGCGGGCGGTGGCCGAAATGTTGCCCTCGTGCTCGTGCAGCACACGCTGGATGTGGTCCCATTCCAGGTTGCCGATCTGCGTCGGCTGCACTTTGAGCGGCAAATTTCCGTCCGGCGAGTGATTGAAAGCGGCAACGATTTCGTCGGCGTTGGCCGGCTTGGCGAGATACTGAGTCGCGCCCAGTTTGATGGCCTCGACTGCGGTGGTGATGCTGGCGTAGCCGGTCAGCATGACGATGCGCGTGTTCTGGTCGAGTTCGTGCAATTTCCTGACCAGAACCAGTCCGGTCGCGCCGGCCATTTTAAGGTCAACTACGGCGAATTCCGGCGGGTTTGCCTCGGCCATCGGAATGGCCTGTTCCACACTGTTTGCTACGCCGACGCAGAAGCCGCGCTTTTCCAGGGCGGCTTTGAGCACCTGGCAGAAAGTGATGTCGTCGTCCACCAATAGCAGCGAGGCCGCTTCTTCACAACGCAGATTCATGCTTCGCTCCCGGCGACGGGCAGCGTCAGCAGTGTGGTTGCGCCGCCCTCCTTGCGGTTGAACAATCGCACCGAGCCGCCCATGCGCTCTATGGTGGCATTGGCGAGGAACAAGCCCACTCCGTGCCCTCCTGTTTTGGTGGTGAAAAATGCCGAACCGGCTTTGAGCGCCGCTTCTTTGCTCAGCCCTTCTCCGTGGTCGTGTATCTCCAGTGTAAAGCTCTTCGCATCCCACTGCGGGCAAATTTCGATCGCCTGCGGTGACGCGTCCGCCGCGTTGTTGAGCAGATTCATCAGCGCGGCGCGCAACGACGCATCTACGCTGATGAACGGCGCGGCAACTCCGTCCGATGCCTCTTTGCCGGGGGAGGAGTAAATATATTGTGCGGTGGGGCGCAGCAACTGCCACTCATCCAGCACTTCCGCAACCAGGCGGTCTGCGGGCCGCAGCGAGGCGGCTCCTTTATCCTGGGCGTTTGCCAGTATCTTGTCGAGGATGCGTTTACAGCCGCGCACTTGTTCCTCGAGGATAGCCAACCCGTCACGCCATTCTGGCCGGGCTGCAACATCGTGCCGCAGCTCGCCGATCACCACCGCCATGGTGGACAGCGGCGTACCCAATTCATGCGCCGCGCCGGCAGCCTGGATGCCGAGCGTGACGATGCGCTCGTTGCGCAGTATCTCCTCGCGCACGCGCGCCAGCATCGTATCGCGGCTGCGCACCGCCTGCGCCATCTGCACCACGAAATAGGCCACCACCACCGCGCTGATAACGAAGCCCAGCCACATGCCCAGCACATGCGCATTGAACGCGCTGTCGCTATCGTGCTGATGGTTGTGCGGCAGCGGAATGTAATAGAACATCAGTACGCTGTAACAGGCGGCGGTGAGTGACGCCATGCCCCAGGAATAGCGGCCGGGCAGTGTTGCGGCAGCGATCACCAGCGGCAGCAGAAACAGCGAGACAAAAGGATTGGTTGATCCGCCGCCGAAATACAGCAAAATGCTGAGCCCCAGCACATCCGTGCACAACTGCGCGAACAATTCCGGGTTGGAAACCGCTTTGTCGCTGCGCAAACGCAGCCAGCTGAACAGATTGATGGACGCGAGCGCGGCGATGGTCAGCAACATCGGCTGCCAATCCAGCTCCAGTTCCAGAATCTTCCAGACCGCCGCAAGCGTCAGGAGTTGCGACGCGATCGCCACGCTGCGCAACGCGACCAGACGGCGCAACTGGCTGTGGCCGGTCAGGGATGAAAGCGCTGTGTTGTTCATGGCGCAATTGTAATCGGAGAGAGTGTCATTGGGGTGAGACAATCATGGCACTTGGTTAAGGGCACCTCTATTAATCCAACCTCCGTCGCGATACGGCGTTGCTCAACAAATTTTAACGCTTACATATCAAACATATGCGGCGCGCTAAAATTTCTT
>JANLIB010000125.1 GCA_024653675.1 Gallionella sp.
CGCTTACATATCAAACATATGCGGCGCGCTAAAATTTCTTTGCGAGCAGCCGCTGCGCGGCTTGCCTGCTTACCCCACTTCGCGCCTTGTCTCGCTTAGGATTTTGAAATAATAGAGGCGCCCTGAATCAGTCTTTGACTGCTTCGATTTCGAATACCAGCTTCACGTCGTCACCTATATTAGGCAGGCCATACTTCACGCCGAAGTCGGAGCGCTTGATCTGCGCGCTTGCTGCCGCACCGCAGGTGTCTTTCTTGCTCATCGGGTTTGTGCCGCAATTAAACGCATCGATCTTCAACGTGACCGGCTTGCTGACACCCATTATGGTCAGGTTGCCATCCACGCTGGAAGGGGTGTTGCCCTTGTAATGGATCGCGGTGGATTTGTAGCTGATGGCCGGGAATTCAGCCGCATTGAAAAAGTCCGGTCCGCGCAAATGGTCGTCACGCTTTGCCAGGCCGGTACTCAGCGAAGCGGCTCCGATGGCAACTTCAACCGAACCGGATTTTGCCGCCCTATCCAGGGTTATTTTGCCGGTGGTGTTGTCGAACCGGCCCTGCATGGTCGAGAAGCCCAGGTGGCTGATGCTGAAATGCGGGTAGGTGTGGGTCGGGTCTATCGTATAACTGTCGGCGGCAAGTGCGGAAAATGGCAGAGCGATGCCGATTGCCAGGGAAGTGAATAGTGAATTGCGCATGGTCGTCCCTTCAGGTAGTTGGAAAAATCAAACAAACGTTTGACTGGCGAGAAGCATAACAATCGGTACTGTTTCTGTAAAGAGGACGCTTGGGCTGGATCCTTGAATTATCCGGCAGAAAAGCCAGAACAGGAATTATCCGGCAGAAAAATCAGAACGGAACGTCTCCTGCCACGCGCCACGTCAAATAAACCGCGCCACCCGCGCAGGCGAAAGCCAGCAGCGTGGGCAGCAGGCTCTGTATCCGCACAGAATTTCCGGGCAGCGGCGCCAGCCGGGCGATAATCGGAATGCACGCCAGAATAGCCAGCGCATACCAGGGAATCCGCGCGCTCAGCACGGCTATGCAGCCGGTCAGTCCGGCGATCATCGCGAGGGGCAGGGTAAACACGCGGCCGGCCGGAAGCGTCCGGTTGGTGATTATCTGGATCAACAAGTGCGCAGCTGCGGCTGATCCGAGCGCCAGGCCGAATTGGCCGAGCAAGGCCGATGCGCCGGTCAGGGCTGCGCCGCCCGTGCCGATGCCCAGCGCGGTGGCAGCGCCGGCGGCGCGCGGCGGCTGATTTTCCAGCATGTCCATGCCCCACACCAGAACCGCGACATACGCCGCGCAACCCGCGCCCCACAGCAAAACCACCTCCGGCGTCTGTTGCTGGAGAACACGCTGTGCCGTCCAGATGGCGGCTGCGCCGCCGAGAACCGGAAGCAGCCAGGTGAACCAGGATAGCCGTATCAGGCCAAGCAATATGCCGAGCGTAGCGCTGATCAATCCCAATAGAACGATCTTGCGCGAGGCGGTGAGCGGTTCGATCGTGAAGTCGCTGGCCAGGTAAACAGTGGCCGCAAATCCGGCGATGACAGCCATGCCGCTCAGTTTGACGCGCTGGAATAATTCAGCCGCAATGAGCGCGGCCAGGAAGGGCGCCAGGCCGGCTTGTACTGCGGGATGATTCAGCAGTTCATGCAACTTATGCTCCATCAGGGTATCGAACTGCGGCGAGTTTACCATTGCCGGAGCAACTCTTGAAATCCGGTTACGGAGTCCCAACATCTGACGCGTGCGTTGAAGAAGCCGGTAAGCCGCACAAAATTTTTTGACCTTGGAGATGATTGAATGAAACGAATTTTCCTGTTCCTTGTGACCAATCTGGCAGTAGTGCTGGTGATCAACATCACGCTGCGGCTGCTTGGGGTAGACCGCTGGCTGAACGAAACCGGCGGCATCGATTTCAGCGCGTTGCTGGTGTTGTCTGCCGTGATCGGTTTTGCCGGTTCGCTGGTTTCGCTGGCCATGTCCAAGTGGTCGGCCAAACGCATGGTCGGCGCACGGGTCATCGAAATCCCGGTTGACCCGACCGAACGCTGGCTGGTGGAAACAGTGCGCAAACAGGCCGAAACTGCCGGTATCGGGATGCCGGAAGTGGCGATTTACGATGCCCCGGACGTGAACGCGTTCGCCACCGGATGGAATCGCAACGACGCGCTGGTGGCGGTGAGCACCGGCCTGCTGCGCAACATGAGCAGGGACGAAGCGGAAGCGGTGCTGGCGCATGAAGTCAGCCACGTCGCGAATGGCGATATGGTGACGCTGGCGCTGATACAAGGCGTGGTGAACACCTTCGTGATATTTTTCGCCAAGCTGTTCGGCTTCTTCGTGGATCGCGTGCTGCTCAAGAACGATGGCCGGCATGGCCGCGGCATAGGAGCGTTCGTGGCGGAAATGGCGGCACAGGTGGTGTTGGGCGTGCTGGCCAGCATCATCGTGATGTGGTTCTCGCGCCGGCGTGAATTCCGCGCCGATGCGGGCGGCGCGTCGCTGGCCGGACGCGGAAAGATGATTGCCGCGCTGGAGCGCCTGAAGATCAACCATGAGCAGGCGGCGTTGCCGGAAAAAATAGCCGCTTTCGGCATCTCCGGCGGCAAGGGCTTCGCCAGAATGTTCATGACACATCCTCCGCTGGATGAACGCATCGCTGCATTGCGCGGCGGGAACTGATCGTTTAACCGGGATAAGGGCGCCTCTATTAATCCATTTAGAGCCAAAACGCCTTTGTAGGAGCGGCTCCTACGGGTGCCCAGCCAAAAGTTTCTCGGAGCCGCGATTCGCACGCAGGGCGTGCTCCTACAAAGTACGAGCGGGCTAATGGATTATTTGGTTCAAGTATGCCCCTACTCGTCGTCGTATCGCGCGCGTGGCGGATTGCCGTCGTATACCTGGCTTCTCCGGTAGAGCAGATAGGTGTCGCGCATGAATTCGTAACCGTCTACCTTCGCCTCATCCAGGATTTTTTCCTGATCCAGCAGTTTGGCGCGCTGGTTGACCCCCTTGGACAGATAAACCTGGTTGCGAGTAGGAATATGTTCGATCCGGTACATCGGGTCCGGAATAGTATCGAGATACAGCCCGGCGCCATCGCGAAACGAGCTCGGTCCCAACAGTGGCAGCACCAGATAGGGTCCGTTGCCTATGCCCCAATAGCCCATGGTCTGGCCAAAATCCTCGTGATGTTTTTCCAGTCTGTGCGCGACATTGAATAATCCGAACACGCCAAAGGTGGAGTTGAACAGGACGCGCGCGCCATCCGACGCAGCCTGGGAGAATTTGAGTTGCAGCAAATCGTTGACGGTGACGACGACATCGTTCAGGTTGGAAAAGAAATTCGACACCATGGTCTTGCCAACGTACGGCATCGCGGCATTGTATCCCTTTGCAACCGGCTTGATTACGGCCTTGTCCACGGTATCGTTGAACCGGTATATGCCGCGATTGAGCGGTTCGAGCGGATCATCCGGGTTGCGTGCGCCGGCACAGCCGGTGACAAGCAGCGATGAAACCAGCAGGGCGAGGAGGTTGATTCTAACCATGGTTGCAGTACGGGTTGGAGTTGCCGCCGAATTATAGAGGGAACAAGGCTATACGCAAACCTGTTAACCGGCGCGTCCGGACGCCGGCAAATCGCTGATGCGGAACTTGAAGCCGCCGGTTTTGCGGTCGGCAAAGTAGTGTTCCAGAGTTAAACGCACCGGGCGGAACGCCAGTGAGTCCCACGGGATATCCTCTTCGGAAAACAGCCGGACTTCAAGGCTTTCCACGCCCGGTGAGAAATCCGGATTCAGCAACCTGGCACGGAACAGCAGATACACCTGGTTGATGTAGGGAAGGTTGTAAAGCGAATATAACTCGCCGATGGAAACCCGCGCATTGGCTTCCTCCAGGGTTTCGCGTGCGGCTGCCTCGGCGGTCGTTTCGCCGTTCTCCATGAAGCCGGCGGGCAGCGTCCACAGTCCGTGGCGCGGTTCGATGGCGCGGCGGCACAACAGTATCCTGTCCTCCCACACGGGAATGGAACCGACGATCAACTTTGGATTCTGGTAGTGCACCTCGCCGCACGATATGCACACGTAGCGCGTGCGGTTGTCGTCCAGGGGCTGGCGCAGTTCGACAGACGCTCCACAAAGACTGCAAAATTTCATCTTGTCAGGCAGGCACGAATAAAATCATGTCAGGAAATGTCAGCGAAAGTTATTCGCTACTCCCTTTTTCCGTCCCGGCGGGCGGGGGGAAGTTCTTGTCCAGCACACGCTGCGCATCGTCGCGCAACTGCTTCAAACCCAGGGCATCATAGCCCTGCACCAGTATCATCAGGGCATCGCGCGCGGAGGGTGTGTTCGGATAAAGCGAAAATATTTCCTTGGCACGGTTCACCGCAGCGACATGCGCGCCGCGCCGCAGGTAGTAGCGGGCGACATGGATCTCGTATTTCGCCAGTGAATTGAGCAGATACTGCATGCGCAATCTTGAATCTGCGGCGTATTTGCTGGCCGGAAAGCGCATTACCAGATCCTTGAAAGCGGCGAACGAATCCTGTGAAGCTTTCGGGTCCCGTTCGGTAGGATCCTCTCCGAACGCAAAACCGAACAGACCGATGTCGGCGTTGAAGTTTGCGAGTCCCTTCAGATAGTATGCATAGTCCACATGCGGGTTGTTCGGGTACTGCTTGATGAAGCGGTCGGCGGCGGCGATGGCGGGTTCCGGCTCGGTCTGCTTGTAGTAGGCGTAAGCGATTTCGAGCTGCGCCTGCTGCGCGTAGCGCCCATACGGGTAACGCGATTGCAGCGCTTCAAACTGCTTGATGGCCTCCTCGTAGCTTTGTTCGTCGAGATGTTTCTTGGCCTCGCTATACATCTCTTCGACGGGAATATTTTTTGCCGAATCCGGCAATGTGGAACTGCAAGCGGTTAACGTAAGCAGCAGGAATAAGGCTAAACTATGGCGCATGACAAAACCAGAAAATGGGCGCATGACAAAACCAGAAAAAGGGCGCATGACAAATCCGGAAAATAATTTGCGCGATTATAGCGCAAACCCGCACATTCCCGGCGCGCTGCATTTTGTCGTCCCCGATGATTACGCCGGACTGCGCCTCGATCAGGCATTGGTCAAATTCTTTCCAGAGTACTCGCGCAGCCGCCTCCAGGAATGGATCACCGGACAGCAGGTCAAGGTGAACGGCGAATTTGCCACGGCCAAACAAAAAATCTGGGGCGGCGAAAAGCTGGAGGTACTGCCGCAATCGCATCCCTCCGAGCAACCGCATCTGGCCGAGGACATCGCGCTCGACATTGTCTATGAAGACGATGCCTTGCTGGTGCTCAACAAGCCGGCCGGGCTGGTGGTGCATCCCGGCAGCGGCAACTGGGAAGGCACCTTGCTCAATGCGCTGCTGCACCATGCACCGCAGTTGGCAGACGTGCCGCGTGCCGGCATCGTTCATCGTCTCGACAAGGACACCAGCGGCCTGCTGGTGGTCGCCAAGACCCTCATCGCGCAGACCGCGCTGGTGCGCCAGCTTGAGGCGCGCAGCGTGCAGCGAGAATACCTGGCGCTGGTGCATGGCGAGCTGACCCGTGCCGGCAAGGTGGACGCTCCTGTCGGCCGTCATCCGGCACAGCGCGTCAAGATGGCCGTGGTGGAAAGCGGCAAACCGGCGGTCACGCATTATCAGATCGAGGAAAAATTTCCGGCCGCTTCGACAGGCTCAGGACAGGCCGCTTCGACAGGCTCAGGACAGGGTTGCACGCTGCTGCGCTGCCGTCTCGAGACCGGACGCACCCACCAGATCCGCGTGCATCTCGCGCATCTCAAGCATCCGCTGGTAGGCGACCGCGTGTATCTCAAAGGTCCGCAGAAATGCGTGCCGCAACTGCGCGAAATATTGAGCAGCTTCCCGCGCCAGGCCTTGCACGCGACGCGCCTTGCGCTGGTGCATCCGGTCAGCGGTGAAATGATGGAATGGCATGCGCCGCTGCCGCAAGACATGCAGCAACTGCTGCAACAAATTCGCAAGGCCGTTTCCCCTCGCCCGCAGGCGGGAGAGGGGTAGGGGAGAGGGTCGTGAACATCCTCAATCACTGTCTGATCCCCGATTGGCCCGCTCCGATAAATGTGCGCGCCTTGCAGACCACCCGCCAGGGCGGCGTGAGTGCTTCTCCTTACGACAGCCTGAATCTTGGCGGCCATGTCGGCGATGCGCCGCTGGCGGTCGCTCGTAATCGCATATTGCTGAACAACTTACTGCCCAGCGAACCGGTGTGGCTGGAACAAATGCACGGCACCGTTGTCGCCAGCGCAGACAATGCGAGCTGCCTGCCGCAGGCCGACGCCTGCATCGCGCGGCACCGCGCGGCGGTGTGCGTCGTGATGACCGCCGACTGCCTGCCGGTGTTGCTGTGCGATGCGCAAGGCAGCGTCGTCGGCGCGGCACATGCCGGATGGAAAGGCCTGGCGGCAGGCGTGATCGAAGCGACCGTGCAGGCGATGAATGTCGCGCCGCACAACCTGATGGCATGGCTGGGCCCGGCGATCAGCCAGCAGGCATTCGAAGTCGGCGATGAAGTGCGCACCCTGTTTGTGGATGCCCATCCGCAAGCCGCAGCGGCATTTACTCTCTCTCCAAGTAGGGGAGAGGGAGTTGATTCCTTTCTCCCCTTTGGGGAGAGAGTGCCCGTAAGGGCGAGAGAGGGAGTGAAATACATGGCTGATATCTACGCACTGGCGCGCTTGCGCCTGAACGCATTGGGCATCACGCAAATTTACGGTGGTGAATACTGCACCTACTGCGATAGCGAAAGCTTCTTTTCCTACCGTCGCGACGGCGCGACCGGACGCATGGGGACTTTCATCTGGCTGGATTAACCGGTAGAGCGTAGGGCGGGTCACACCCGCCATTGCAACATTCGGTGTTGCGGCGGGTACGAAAAACTTTTGTCCCGGCACCGGTGTGACCCGCCCTACAGCCTGATTTTTTATCATACAAGGTAGGATTAGCAGTTTCACCGCGTAACCCAACATATAAAAGGCTGTTGGGTTACGCGGCACCACTCACCTCAATCCTCGGGTGCGATTCAAACTGATGTGGAACTTATGCTGCTTGCCAGATCAATATAGTAATTACGCAGAATAGGTTGATCGCCCGATTCAACCGGGAGCGCCG
>JANLIB010000127.1 GCA_024653675.1 Gallionella sp.
CCAGATCATCAGCCTTGCTATCCCTTAACATTTGTAATTTGTTTAACTGCAAATCCATTGCGATAACGTAAATCCACATATGCCGCTCCCTCTGTCCTCTTTCAGAGGACTGAAGACAGATGACAGAGGACAGAAAATACTGTTTTTACTCATCGATCCCATTTATCCTGACCTACCCTTTCTCATTTGTAATCTGCCTGACTGCAAACCCGTTGCGATACCGCAAATCCACATAAGCCGCTCCCTCTGTCCTCTGTCTTCGGTCCTCTGTCCTCTGAACAGCAACGAACCTCGCCAATCTTTGCTGCATATCTTCGCGCCCCAACTCAAGCACCATGCCGTTGTTCAAGCGCATCTGCCAGGCATGGCGCGCCGATAACGCGAGCTGCACCGTTTGTAAATTCAGCGGTGCGATCAGACGGCTGAATTGCATGTACTGCTGCGCAACCTCGGCTGAAGACCCTTCCGGTCCGGTTAAATCCGGCAACGCCTGCCCGCTCTCCGCAACCCAATCCGCTTCCACAAAAAACACCTCGCCGTACTGATTCACCAGGCTTGTCCCGAACCCGTCGTGGCGGGCAGCGCCATTCCAGCGCGCCAGAGCCTGGTGTTCTTCCATATCCACCAGCAGGCCGTGAGGAAATTCGCGGCGTATGCCGATGCTGCGCACCCACGTAAGTTTTTCCAGCGACTGCCTGACATGTTCAATATTCACTGTGAAAAAATTACCGTTCGTTTCGCTGCGCACCGTCCGCAACACTTCTGCCGCCGCAACCCGTTGCAGAGGCGCGCTCAACCGCACGCTTTGCAGCGGTAACAATCCGGGCAAATGCACCGCGTAAAATGCTGCGCCATACAAAACTGCCAGCACACTGAAGAAGGTCAGCGTGTCGGCGATATTTCTCAGTAGCGGCGCGTTATCCCACATCGCCATCTCCTCGGCCCCTCGCTTCGCTCTCCCCTCCCGCAAGCGGGCGAGGAAGCGAACGTGAAGAGCAATTGTTAATCCCTGCCAGCTCCAATATGTTCAGCACCAACTGCTCGAAACTCATTCCGGCATGGCGTGCCGCCATGGGCACCAGGCTGTGATCCGTCATCCCCGGCGAAGTGTTCACTTCGAGCAGATACTGCTTTCCGGCCTCATCGACCAGAAAATCCACACGCCCCCAGCCACGCCCGCCGATCAGCGCAAATGATTGTCTGGCCAATCGCTGCATCTCCTCTTCCTGCGCCGCGCTCAAATCGCTCGGACACAGGTACTGTGTGTCATTGCGCAGGTATTTCGCTTCGTAATCGTAAAATTCATTGGCCGGCACGATCCTGATCACCGGCAATGCCTGGTCGCCCAGGATAGCCACGGTATATTCGCCGCCGCCGATAAAACTTTCTGCAAGCACCAGCTTGTCATGCCTGGCGGCTTCGCGATATGCGGCCGGCAACTCGCTCACCGCTTTCACTTTGCTGATGCCTACGCTTGATCCTTCGTTGGCCGGTTTTACGAACAATGGCAATCCCAGCTGTTTTGCGACCGCCTGCCAATCGCTGCGCTCATCGAGCAGCGCATAATCCGGCACAGGCAGGTTTGCCGCCTGCCACAACATTTTGGTGCGCCACTTGTCCATGCCCAGCGCGGAAGCCATCACGCCGCTGCCGGTATAGGGGATCCCCAGCAATTCCAGCGCACCCTGCACCGTGCCGTCTTCACCGTAACGCCCATGCAGTGCGATGAAGACGCGATCGAAACCATCATCAACCAGCGCCTGCAGATTCTGCACGGCGGGATCGAACGGATAGGCATCCACGCCGCTGCGCTTCAGCGCCGCCAGCACCGCAGAGCCGCTCTTCAACGACACCTCGCGCTCGGCGGAGCGCCCGCCGAACAGCACTGCGACTTTGCCGAAAGCAGCAGGATCGAGGATCGAGGATCGAGGATCGAGCACCGGGTTCATAGTTTTCTTTCACCGATAATGCGTACTTCCGGATGCAGCTTGATGCCAGTAGTCGTAGCGTGCGCTGTGCGCACGGTTCCCTGCATCTGGTCGTGCGCACAGCGCACGCTACGCTGACTTACCGTGTTCATGTCGCCTCACCAATAATCCGCACTTCACATTGCAGTCTCACGCCGGTCTGTTGCTCGACCGTGGTCTGCACCTCGTTAATCAAATTCTCTATATCCGTCGCCGTTGCATCGCCTAAATTCACGATGAAGTTGCTGTGTTTTTCCGACACCTGCGCGCCGCCGATCTGTTTGCCTTTCAGCCCGCATAGTTCGATCAACCGTGCCGCATATTCACCCGGTGGATTGCGGAACACCGAACCGGCATTCGGCAGATTCAACGGTTGGCTGGCAATGCGCTTGTTCAACAGCGCCTTGACCTCCTGCCGCGCGGCCGCGCCGTCGCCCTGTGCAAATGTCAGCCAGGCGGCGACGAAAAACTCCGAGGATCGAGGATCGAGGATTGAGGATTGAGTAACACCCTCCCGCTTTTCGATCCTCGATCCTCGATCCTCGATCCTGATTACATGCCGGTACCCGATCTCATAATCTTCCTTCGTGCGCACATGCACTTCGCCGCGCCGGTTCACGGTCTGCACGCGCAGCACTTTTTCCCAGGTCTCGCTGCCATAGCAGCCGGCGTTCATCGCCAGCATCCCGCCCAGCGTGCCGGGTATGCCGGCAAAGAATTCCGCGCCGCACAGATCGTGCGCTTCGGCAAAGCGCGCCAGCTTCGCGCCCGGCACCCCGGCTTCGGCATAAACGCTGCCGTCCGTTTCGAGATGCAATACGCTCAATGCGCCATGCAACAACAACACCGTGCCGCGCAAACCGCCATCGCGCACCAGCAGGTTGCTGCCCAGCCCCACCACGTACAGCGGCTCATCAACCGGCAAGCCGCGCAGAAAAACCAGCAGATCATCCATGTCAGCAGGTTGATACATGCGCTCGGCAACACCGCCGGCGCGCCAACTGGTGTGCCGGCTCATCGGCACGTCCTGGCTCAACTTGCCGCGCAATCCTGAGGACTGAGGACTGAGGACTGAGGACTGAGGTTTTGTTGCCGCTGCGCGGCAATCTTTCAATATAGGCGCGGCAGAGCCGTGTACGGGCGATTCATGAATCGCCCCTACGATCTTCTGTCCTCTATCTTTCGAAACCATCATCTGTCTTCTGTATTCTGAAAAGCCGGCATTTTTCCGGTCGCCTCAGCGTCGCTTTTTCCCAATAATTTATTCGGGATGCCGCCGATCGAACCTGCTCCCATGGTGACGACCACATCGCCGTCGCGCGCCATATGCATGATGGCCTGGGGCATGTCCTGAATATCTTCTACGAATACCGCTTCGTTCTGCCCCGCCACGCGCAAGGCGTGCATCAGCGCCCGTCCGTCCACTGCGGCGATGGGCTGCTCCCCTGCCGCATACACTTCCGCCAGCACCAGCGCATCCACGCTGCACAGCACTTTTACGAAATCCTCAAACAAGTCGCGCGTGCGCGTGTAGCGATGCGGCTGGAAGGCCAGCACCAGCCGCCGTCCGGGAAACGCGCCGCGCACTGCGGCAAGAGTCGCGACCATTTCCGCCGGATGGTGTCCGTAGTCGTCGATAAGAGTAAAACTTCCTCTCCCGCTTTTGGGAGAGGAAACGTTCGTCCCCTCTCCCGCAAGCGGGAGAGGGTTAGGGAGAGGGGTGTCGGGCAATGCCACCTCCCCATATCTCTGGAAACGCCTGCCCACGCCCTGGAACTCCGCCAGTGCCGCGACGATCGCGCCAGGCTCAACGCCCACTTCCAATGCGATCGCAATCGCGGCCAGCGCGTTCAGCACGTTGTGCGTCCCGGCCAGATTCAGCGTAATGTTCAAGTCCCTGGCAGCGCCGTTCTGTCTGCATTGCGCGGTGAAGTGCATCTGCCCGCCCTGATGGCGGACGTTCACGGCGCGTATCTGCGCGTCCTCGCTGAAACCGTAAGTCGTGACCGGCTTGCTGATGCGCGGCAGAATTTCGCGCACGTTGGCATCGTCTATGCACAGCATCGCCATCCCATAGAACGGCAGGTGCTCGACGAACTCGATGAACGCCTGCTTGAGCCGCCCGAAGTCGTGACCGTAGGTTTCCATGTGGTCGGCATCTATGTTGGTGACCACTGCGAGTATCGGTTGCAGGTGCAGGAACGACGCATCCGATTCGTCCGCCTCCACCACGATGAATTCACCGGCGCCCAGCTTGGCGTTGCTGCCGCTGCTGTTCAATTTTCCGCCGATAACGAATGTGGGGTCCAGCCCGCCCCTGGCCAATATGCTGGCTGTCAGCGAAGTCGTGGTGGTCTTGCCATGCGTGCCCGCCACGGCGATGCCCTGGCGCAAGCGCATCAACTCGGCCAGCATCATCGCGCGCGGCACCACCGGAATGCGGCGCGCCCGCGCTGCCAGCACTTCCGGGTTGTCCTGTCCCACGGCAGTGGAGACCACCACCGCATCGGCATCGGTCAGGTTCTGTTCCGCATGACCGATATATACCGTTGCGCCCAGTTTCTTGAGACGCTTCGTCACGACGCTCTGGGTGAGATCGGAGCCGCTCACCTGAAAGCCGAGATTGAGCAGCACCTCGGCGATGCCGCTCATGCCGGCGCCGCCGATGCCAACGAAGTGAAGATGTTTAACTTTATGTTTCATCTCTCAACCCTATTTGTCCACGAAAGTCACGAGAAGCACGAAAGAAGCTGCTCGTGCTGCTCAGGGTTTGTTCGTGTCCTTTCGTGCTTTTCGTGGACAAAATGTTTTTCAGTTTCATGTCTGGGTTCATGCCTGTGCCAGTTCTGCGCATACCTGCGCCACTCTCTGCGCCGCATCGGCCTTGGCCAATCCGCGCGCCTGCTGCGCCATCGCCGATAATTTTTCGCGGCTCAGTTCCCGAAGCAACTGAGCCAGTCTTTCCGCGCTCATTTCGCTTTGCGGCAGCAATACCGCAGCGCCGCGGTCGGACAGAAAGCGCGCGTTGTATGTCTGGTGATCGTCCACCGCAAACGGGAACGGGATCAGGATGCTCGCGACGCCCGCAGCGGCCAGCTCTGCGACCGTCAGCGCGCCGGCGCGGCAGATCACCAGATCGGCATTGCCGTAATGCTTCGCCATTTCATCTATGAATGGTTTTATGTCAGCCTGCACGCCGGCCTGCTGGTACGCCCGCTTCACCGTCTCATAATGCTGCTTGCCGGTCTGATGGGTCACGTTGGGGCGCATATCCTGCGGGAGCCGCGCCAGCGCCTGGGGCAACACCTCATTGATTGCTTTCGCCCCCAGGCTGCCGCCGACCACCAGCACATTCAGCCTGCCGTTGCGCGCGGCATAACGTTTGCGGGGATCCGGCAAGGCGGCAATATCGCTGCGCACCGGATTGCCGCACCACTCTGCTTTCGGCAACACCTCCGGAAAGCCGCTCAATACTTTTTGCGCAAAATGCGCCAGCGCCTTGTTGCTCATCCCGGCGACCGAGTTCTGCTCGTGTATCACCAGCGGGCGGCGCAGCAATGCCGCCATCACTCCGCAAGGGAAAGTGATGTAGCCGCCCATGCCCAGCACCACGCCGGGACGGTGGCGGAAAATCGCGGCAGCGCTCTGCCACAGCGCGACCAGCAGATCGAACGGCAGCGACAGCAGCCGCAATAATCCCTTGCCGCGAACCCCGGAAAATCTTACCCAGGCCATTTCATAACCATGCCGGGGCACGATATCCGCTTCCATGCTGTTTGGCGCGCCCAGCCAGGTCACCCGCCAGCCTTGCGCGCGCAGGATGTCGGCGACGGCAAGCGCCGGAAATATGTGGCCGCCGGTTCCGCCAGCCATGATGAGTATGGAGTGGCTCATGGCGCCACTCCATTCTCTGAGGACGGAGGACAGAAGACAGAAGACAGATTGTTGTGTGCCGCGTTGCGGCACGTTATCTCAAGGACGCGGCGCAGCCGCGACAGCGTTTCTGTCCTCTGTCCTCTGTCCTCTGTCTTCTGATACCTCATACCTGCAGCCCCCGTGCGATGCGCCTGTTCTCGAAGTCGATCCTCAGCAGCAGCGCCGCAGCGGCGCAATTCACCACCACGCCGCTGCCTCCGAAACTCAGGAACGGCAGCGTCAAGCCCTTGGTCGGCAGCACGCCCATGTTCACGCCGATGTTGATCATTGCCTGCACGCCGATCCACACGCCGATGCCCTGCGCGACCAGCGAGGAGAAGGTGCGCTCCAGAAATGCTGCCTGCCGGCCGATCTGGAACGCGCGCACTACCAGCAGCGCAAACAACATGATCACGGCGGTCACGCCGGCCAAACCCAATTCCTCGGAGATCACCGCCATCAGGAAGTCGGTGTGCGCCTCCGGCAGGTAGAACAACTTCTCCACGCTGCCGCCCAGGCCCACGCCCAGCCATTCGCCGCGCCCGAAAGCGATCAGCGCGTGGCTCAATTGATAGCCCTTGCCGTAAGGGTCAGACCACGGGTCCATGAAACCGATGACGCGCTGCATCCGGTACGGCGATGAAAATATCAGCGCGGCAAAAGCCAGCGGCAATGCCAGCAGCAGCGCCGCAAACACCTTGATATTGAAACCGCCCAGCCAGAGCGTGCACAGGGCGATGGTGCAGATGACCACGAACGCGCCCATGTCCGGCTCTTGCAGCAGCAGACCTCCGATCAGCACCATCACCGTCAGCATAGGCACAAAGGCCTTGGCGAACAGGTGGCCGATCTTGGCCTTGCGCGCCGCGTAATCGGCGGCATACAGCACGGCGAATAACTTCATCAATTCGGAAGGCTGAAAATTCACGACAAACAGCGATATCCAGCGGCGGCTGCCATTCACTTCGCGCCCGACACCCGGAATCAGCACCAGCACCAGCAATGCCGCCCCGATCATAAACAGATAAGGCGCATAGTTCTGCCAGCGCTGCGCCGGCACCTGAAAAACAATCATCCCGGCGATCAGACCCGCAGCGATGTATATGCCATGCCGCAGTAAATAATAGGCCGGTTGATAGCCGGTGAACTTGTTGGCCTCTGCCGTGGCCATTGAGGCGGAATACACCATCACCAGGCCCAGCGCGAGCAGGCTTATCAATACCCAGATCAGCAGTTCGTCGAATTGCGCCTGCGCCGGACGCGTGCGTGTCTTCACCGCGAACGGCTGCGGATGGAAACGCCGGTCTCCGGACGGCTTGCTCTTTGACATTGCTAGCGATGCCATGCGCCCTCCCTGATTTGCCCACCCCCTGAAAAGGAAGGACTGGAGGAAATTTGCTCATGCACGGCCTTGACGAACACCTCGGCGCGATGCGCATAGTTGCGGAACATGTCGAAACTGGCGCAGGCCGGCGACAGCAATACCGCGTCTCCGCTTTGCGCCAGTTGCGATGCCTGTTGCACGGCGTCGTTCATATCCCTGGCGCGCACGACAGGCACGCCGCAGTTGCCCAGCGCGGCAGCGATCAATCCGGCATCGCGGCCGATCAATATCACCGCACGGGCATGGTTCTTCACCACGGGTTCGAGCGGCGAAAAGTCCTGTCCCTTGCCCTCGCCACCGGCGATCAGCACCGCCTTGCGCCCCAGGCCTTCAAGCGCGGCCACGGTCGCACCCACGTTGGTGCCTTTTGAATCGTCGTAATAGGTCACGCCGTTGATCTCTGCGACCGGCTCGACGCGATGCGGCAAGCCTTTGAAGCTGCGCAGCGCGGTCAGCATCGCCGGCATCGGCAAACCGATCGCGCTGCACAACGCCAGCGCGGCCAATGCGTTCGCGGCATTGTGCGATCCGGCGACTAGCAGTTCGCTTGTTCCAAGCAACGGATGAGTTCCCTGCGCCAGCCAGGCTTTATTTTTCTCCCGCACGATGCCGAAATCCTTCGCGCTGCCCGGCGCAGTCAAGCCGAACGTGATCTGCTCGCAACCGCCACGCGCCATCGCCATGCTGCGCGCATCGTCGCGATTCAACACTTGAACTTTCGCCCCATTGAAGATGCGCGCCTTGGCAGCGCAGTATTCATCCATGCCGGCATAGCGGTCCAGATGGTCTTCGCTGATATTCAGCACCGTGGCGGCATCGGGATTCAGCGTCGCGGTAGTTTCCAGCTGGAAACTGGATAGCTCCAGCACCCAGATCTCCGGCTGTTTGTCGCCGCGCTGCATCATCACATCCAGCACGGCCGGGGAGATATTCCCTGCCGCAACGGCATCCTTGCCCGCCGCCTTGCACAGGTGTTCGACCATGCTGGTGACCGTGCTCTTGCCGTTCGCGCCGGTAATAGCGATGAGACGAGGACTGAGGACTGAGTGCTGAGTGCTGAGATGTTGCGCAAACAACTCGACATCGCCCGCCACCGGAATACCGCAGGCCACAGCGCGCGCCACCGCCGGGTCGCGCAGCGGCACGCCGGGGCTGATGGCGATCAGATCCACGCCGGCAAACAATTCGTCGTCAAAAGGGCCGCAATGAATCAGCGGCTCGATCACGAATTTTTTTGCTTCGGCCAGACCGGGCGGGTTGGCGCGGGTGTCCGCCGCGCGAACGCGCGCACCTTGCGCTTTCAGATAACGGAGCATGGACAGGCCGGTCTCGCCCAGACCCAGCACCAGTACAGATTTATTTGCCAATTCTTTCAATTGCCCTCCTGAAACCTTGCGTAGGGGCGCGATTTATCGCGCCCTTCTTCGAATACCCGAAAATCAGGGCGCGATAAATCGCGCCCCTACCTCAACTTCAACGTCGCCAATCCCAGCAGCACCAGTAACATCGTGATAATCCAGAATCTCACCACGACCTGCGTCTCCTTCCATCCCTTCAATTCATAGTGATGATGCAGCGGCGCCATGCGGAATACGCGCTTGCCGGTCATCTTGAACGAGGCGACCTGGATCATCACCGACACCGCCTCGACCACGAATACGCCGCCCATGATGAACAGCACCAGTTCCTGGCGGACGATCACGGCCACTATGCCAAGCGCCGCGCCGAGCGACAGCGCGCCGACATCGCCCATGAACACTTCGGCGGGATAGGCGTTGAACCACAGAAAGGCCAGCCCGGCTCCGGAGATCGCGCCGCAGAACACCGCCAGCTCGCCCGCGCCGGGTATGTAGGGAATGCCCAGATATTTCGAGAACACCGCATTGCCGGCCACATAGGCGAATATCGCCAAGGCGCCGCTCACCATCACGGTGGGCATGATGGCCAGGCCGTCCAGCCCATCGGTGAGGTTCACCGCGTTGCTGGTGCCGACGATGACAAAGTAGGTCAGCGCGATGAACATGAACGCCGGGAGCGGGAACACCACAAATTTAAAAAACGGCACGATGAGCTCGGTGTGCGCGGGCAAGCTGGCGGAGTTCCACAAATAGAAGCCGATCATCAGCGCGATGATGGATTGCCAGCCCATCTTTGCCCTGGCCGACATGCCCTTGGGGTTGCGATGCACCACCTTGCGATAATCGTCAACCCAGCCGATCACGCCGAAACCCAGGGTGATCAGCAGCACCACCCATACATAATGGTTGCGCAAATCGCCCCACAGCAAGGTAGTAATCGCGATCGAAATCAGGATCAACGCGCCTCCCATGGTCGGAGTGCCGGCTTTCACCAGGTGCGTTTGCGGCCCGTCGCTGCGCACTGACTGGCCGATTTTGTAAGCGGTCAATTTACGGATCATCGCCGGACCGACCAGGAACGATATCCCCAGCGCAGTCATCGCGGCCAGAACGGTGCGCAGCGTGATGTAGCTGAACACGCTGAAGAACCTGATGTCCTGGGCCAGCCATTGTGCGATCGCTAATAACATTCCTATCCTCTGGGAAGTGGGAAGTGGGAAGTGGGAAGTGGGGAGAGCGCAGCAAGGGGCTTCGGGGTGTTTTTCCCACTCTCGACTCCCCACTCCCTACTCTCCAAATGTTCCACCACGCGCTCCATTTTCATGAATCGGGAGCCTTTGACCAATACGGTGGTGTTGGAGTCCAATTCCTTCTCCAGCGCATCCTGCAGATCCTCGATGCGATCGAAGTGTCTCGCGCCGCTGCCGAATTCACGCGCCGCATTGCTGCTCAACGTTCCCAGCGCATACATTTTTTCTATCCCGGCCAGGCGCGCATCCGCCCCCATTTCGGCATGAAAGGCGGCTGCGTCACCGCCCAGTTCCCCCATGTCGCCCATCACCAATATGCGCTTGCCCCCGGCCTGCGCCAGCACGCTGATCGCAGCGCGCATGGAAGCGGGATTGGCGTTATAGGTATCGTCTATCAGGCTGGCGCCATGCAGCGCGGACTTGCGCTGCAACCGTCCGGACACACCGCTGAATCTTTCAAGGCCGGCCACGATCTTTTCCAGCGGGATGTTCAGCGCGATCGCCGCCGCAGTGGCAGCCAGCGCGTTGCGCGCGTTGTGCTCGCCGGGCACTTGCAACACGGCGGAAAAATTACCCTGCGGAGTCCGCGCATCAAGCTGCAAACCGGAATCCTGCGGATGCCACGCTCCGCACACATCGGCATCCTGACCCAAACCGAATTCGAGCAGCGGATGCGCTCCTGCCAGCCCGCGCCACAACGATGCGTGCTCATCGTCTGCGTTGATCACCGCAGTGCCGTGATGCCCCAGACCGGCAAGTATCTCGCCCTTGGCCTGCGCGACCGCACGCACCGAACCAAGCCCTTCCAGGTGTGCGCCGCTGGCGTTGTTGATCACAGCGACATCGGGCGCGGCAATGCGCGTCAGGTAATCGATCTCGCCGAGGTGATTCATGCCCATTTCGATCACGGCATAACGGTGCATTTCCCTCAGTTGCAACAAGGTGAGCGGCATGCCGATGTCGTTGTTGAGATTGCCTCTGGTGGCGAGCACGGCCTCTGCGCTGCCTGCCGCCTGGCTCAAAATGCCGGCAAGCATCTCTTTCACCGTCGTCTTGCCGTTGCTGCCGGTGATCGCAATCAGCGGAATATCGAACTGACTGCGCCAGTAAGCGGCCAATTGTCCCAGTGCGAGGCGGGTGTCTTCCACGGCCAGGATCGAGGATTGGGGATCGAGGATCGAGGGATGCGCTTCATAGCTGCCGGCATTCACCATGGATGCCGCCGCGCCGGCCTGCGCCGCCTTTGCGACGAATTCGTAACCGTCGAAATGCTCGCCGCGCAACGCGACAAACAAATCGCCCTGCGCGAGTTTGCGGCTGTCAGTGGACACGGCGCTGAAGCGCACGTCAGCACCGGCTAATTGTCCATTCAAAACCTGCGCGGCCTGTGACAGCATCATCATGAGCGCACCCCTGCGTAACCGGCTTTAAGCGCCTGTTGTGCTACCAGCACATCGCTGAACGGGTGCTTCACACCTTTGATTTCCTGGTAATCCTCATGGCCCTTGCCCGCTATCAGCACGGTATCGCTTTGCCTCGCATGGCTGATGGCGCGCCGGATCGCGGCAGATCGCTCCACGATGATCTCGTGGTTTTTTCCGCTCATGCCGCCGACGATCCCGGCGATGATTTCCTGCGGTTCTTCGCTGCGCGGATTGTCCGAAGTGACAATGCACCAGTCGGAAAAACGCTCTGCGATTTTTCCCATCATGGCGCGCTTGCCGCGATCGCGGTCACCGCCGCAGCCGAATACGCAAAGCAGCTTTCCACCTGCTTCTGCGCTGACTTCGCGCAATGCCAGCAGCACTTTTTCCAGCGCATCCGGGGTATGCGCATAATCCACGATCACCGTCGGCTGCAGCTCATTGCCCAGCCGCTGCATGCGCCCGGCGACCGGATGAACCTTGCCCAGTGACCGCACCGCGTCGCTCAAACCGATATTGCTCACCAGCAACACCGCCAGCGCCCCCAGCAGGTTTGCCGCGTTGAAACGCCCGACCAGCGCGCTATCGAGCTGCGCCGCTCCCCAGCTGGAATGCACTGCGATTTGCAATCCCTGCCCGGTCATCTGCAACAGATTCCCGTACACCATGCGCAAGCCCAGCCGCTCGGCGAATTGCAAGGCGTGATCGCTCATTCCGTAGCCGATCACTTCAGGAATTGAAATTGCGCGAAGCGCTTCGTTTGCCCCCTCTCCCTCCGGGGTAACCAGCGACTTTGCCGTCGTTTTTTGACGGCTTAGTCGAATGGCTAGTTGTTTCACCAGAGGGTTGGGGTGGGGGTTTGCGGGCATGAAGCCTCCTTGCAGCATTTCCTCCGCCAGCTCCACACCAAACTCGTCATCGAAGTTCAGCACCACATATTTGAGCTGCTGCCAATCGAACAGTTTGCGCTTGGCCTCCGCATAGCTTTGCATATCGCCGTGATAATCGAGATGGTCACGGCTCAGGTTGGTGAGCATCGCCACGTCAAAGCGCACGCCGTTGACACGACCCTGGGACAATGCGTGAGACGATACCTCCATCGCCACGGCCAATGCGCCCTCCTTCAGATATTCCGCCAGCAGGCCATGCACGCGGATCGCATCCGGCGTGGTATTCGCGGTGGCCTGCAGCGCGCCGGCGAATCCGTTCCCGAGCGTGCCGATCAGCGCGCATTTTCTTCCCGCATCGTTCAGGGCATGTGCGATCCAATGGCTGGTTGAGGTTTTCCCATTGGTTCCGGTGATACCCACCATCCACAATTTTTCCGACGGCGCGGCATACACCGCATCTGCCAGCCAGCCGGCCTTGTGGCGCAGATCGGAAACCGGCAGATTAGGGATTTTCCAGTTTTCGTCCCAGACGAAATGCTGCGATTCCCAGATCACCGCGTTCGCGCCCCGCGCGATCGCCTGCGCGATAAACTGCCGGCCATCCTGCTTCTCTCCCGGATAGGCGACAAATGTATCGCCGCGCTGAACCGCACGGCTATCAGTCGCAACAGAAGACTGAGGACAGAGGACAGAGGACAGAATGTTGTGTGCCGCTTCGCTGCACGATATATCAAGGACGCGGCAAAGCCGCGACAAAACCTCTGTCTTCTGTCCTCTGTCTTCTGTCCTCTGACCCCGCGACAACATTTCTGGCTTCTGTCCTCCGTCCTCTGTCCTCTGACCCCTCACACTTCCTCCTTGATGACATCTGCCGGAGGCTCGATTACATTATCCGGCGGCGCGTCGTTCGGCACGTTGAGCTCGTGCAACGCCGCGCCTGTCACTTTACTGAACACAGGCGCCGCAACCTGTCCTCCGGAATACTCGATGCCGCCCGGTTCATCTATCATCACCGCCACCACCAGACGCGGGTTTGATGCCGGCGCAAGCCCGACGAACGATGCGACATACCGGTTGACGTATTGGCCGTCCTCCAGCTTGTGCGCAGTGCCAGTTTTGCCCGCCACGCGATAACCGGCCACTTGCGCCAAAGGCGCCGTGCCGCCGGGTTGAACCACCAGCTCCAGCATGTCGCGCAACATGTGCGCGGTGCGCACGGAAAATATTTGTTTGCCCGTTACCGGGGCATCCAGCTTGAGCAGCGAAACCGGTTTCAGTTCGCCGCCATTGGCGAAAATGGTGTAGGCGCGCGCCAGTTGCAGCAGGTTCACCGAAATGCCGTGCCCGTAGGACATGGTTGCCTGCTCGATCGGCAACCATGTTTTCGGGTCGCGCAACTTGCCCGATGCCTCACCCGGAAAGTTGCTGCCGGTCTTTTCACCGAATCCGCTATCCGACAGGCCTTTCCACATCGTTTCTGATTTCATGGACAGGGCTATCTTGGCTACGCCTACGTTGCTGGATTTCTGGATGATCCTTGCGACGGTCAACATCGGCTCAGGATGGGCATCGTGGATCTTTCTGTTGTTCACCGTCCACACTCCATGCTCGGTGTTGATGACGGTGTTCGGGCGCACCTTGCCCGCCTCGATCGCGGTCGCCACAGTGAACGGCTTCATCGTAGAGCCCGGCTCGAACATGTCCGCTATGGCGCGGTTGCGCATCGCTTTACTGCTGGTATTGCTGCGGTTATTCGGATTGAAGCCGGGGTAATTGGCGAGCGCCAGCACCTCACCGCTGCGCGCATCGAGCACCACTACTGCACCCGCCTTGGCGTGATGCTTCTCGACAGCGCTCTTCAGCTCGCGGTAGGCCAGATACTGCACCTTGCTGTCTATGCTGAGCGCGACATCGGCGCCCGGCTTGGGCTCATGCAAGCTGCCTACCTCTTCGACGATGCGCCCGCGCCTGTCTTTGATGACGCGCTGGTTGCCGGGTTTGCCGGCAAGCTGTTCCTGCAGGAGCAGTTCCAGCCCCTCTTGCCCGGCGTCGTCCAGGCCGGTAAAACCCAGCGTCTGCGCTGTTTCCTCGCCTACCGGATAATAGCGGCGGTATTCGCGCTGCAGCGAAACACCGGGGAGATTCAGGCTTGCCACTTTCTCCGCCTGATCGGGAGGCAGTTGGCGCTTGAGATAGACAAAATCGCGCGAGACGTCGAATAAACGATTTTTCAGTTCCTCGACGTTCATGCCGAGGATTTGCGCCAGTTTCTTTACCTGGTGCCGGTCAGCTTCCACATCGGGCGGACTCGCCCACACCGATTCCACCGGCGCGCTGACGGCAAGCGGCTCACCGTTCCGGTCGGTGATCATGCCGCGATGCGCGCTGACCTCGATCATCCGGCTGTAACGCTCGTTTCCTTTTTTCTGCAGAAAGCCGTTATGTATTCCCTGCAAATACACCCCGCGGCCCAGCAATCCGGCCAACCCCGCCAGCATCAACACGAACAGCGTAATGGCGCGCCATTTTGGCAAGGTTGCCGTCATGTCCGGATGTGCGTTAGCGGTGTGATTCATGGTCTCCGGTTCGTTCCCTTTATGTTTTTTTCCCCCACCCCCTCAGGGGATGGGACGATCGCTTTCTTTTCTGCAGGCGGAAAAGGATTGAGGCGAAGGCTGCCGATCTCCCCCCTCACTGCGCTTTCTCCGCTGACAGGTTGAGAGTACGCACCAAGGGCCGGGGCAAAGGTTGTTCCAGTTGCCCTATCCGGACAATCCGGATTTGCCCGCTCCCGGGCATATTCATCTGCAACTGTTTCACTGCGATCTTTTCGATGCGCGCTGACGTTGTCAGGGTGCTTTGCTCCAGTTGCAGCTGTCCCCATTCCACCTCCATCTGCTCTGCTTGCTCTTTTTCCTTTTGCAGCTCGTTGAGCAGCTTGCGCGCCTTGTGCTGCGAAGTGACCACGCTCAACGCGCACACCACCACCGCGACCAGCAGCAAGCCGTTCAATAAGCCGCTGTTACGCAACAACGCTGCGCTCCGCCACGCGCATCACCGCGCTGCGCGCGCGCGGATTTGCCTGCAACTCCGCCTCTCCGGCGCGAGCTGCCTTGCCGATCAAATTCAACTTCCCCTGCGGCACTTCGCTGGCGCGTATCGGCACGCCGCGCGGCAGCTTGTCTCCCTCCGCCATATCGCGCATGAACTGCTTCACGATGCGGTCTTCCAGCGAATGAAAGCTGATCACCACCAGGCGCCCCACGGGTTTGAGATGCATCACACACTCTGGCAAGACCCGCGCAAGCTCTTCGAGCTCGTTGTTGAGATAAATCCGTATAGCCTGAAAGGTGCGCGTCGCCGGATTCTGCCCAGCCTCGCGTGTGCGCACCGCCTTGCCAACCAGCTCGACGAGTTGCCGCGTGGTATGGATGGGTTCGATTGCGCGCGCCGCAACAACCGCCCTTGCAATCTGCTTAGCAAACCGTTCTTCGCCGTAATCACGTATCACCTCCGCAAGCAAACCTTCATCCACCGTCGCCAGCCATTGCGCTGCGGTCACCCCGCTGCTGACATCCATGCGCATATCCAGCGGCGCATCAAAACGAAAACTGAAACCGCGTGATGCATCATCCAGTTGCGGCGACGACACACCCAGATCAAGCAGGATGCCGTCCACCTTCTCTGCACCCAGCTCGCGCAACACCTCCGCCAGATTCGCAAAGCCGCGATGCACCATCTGAAAACGCGCATCGCGCCACTCACTGCCTGCTGCAACCGCCGCAGGATCCTTGTCCAGCGCGATCAGCCTGCCTTTGCTGCCCAACCGCTCCAGAATCAGCGCACTGTGCCCGCCGCGCCCGAACGTGCAATCCACATAGATTCCGTCCGGCTTGATCGCGAGTGCCTCAACTGCTTCGTGCAACAGGACGGTGGTGTGGGTCAATTCCATTTTTCAATCAAAAGGGAGCATCGTAGGGGCGAGATTTATCGCGCCCTGATCCAATCACGCACCAAAAGAGGGGCGCGATAAATCTCGCCCCTACCGGGTTATTGGATCTTTTAATATGAAATGGAATATGTCCTCGCTCACAGAGAAAACCCCTCCAGCTCCGGCGGCAACTCGCCATCCATGAACGACAGGCCGGCTTCCTGCTGCGCCTGCCACTTCGTCTCGTCCCACAACTCGAATTTATTGCCCTGGCCGACCAGCATCACGCGCTTGTCCAGCGCGGCGTAGCTGCGCAAGGCCGGAGAGATCAACACACGCCCGGCGCCGTCCATCAGCACATCCTCGGCATAACCGATCAGGCGGCGTTGCAGGGCGCGGAGCCTGGGATTGAGCGCGGAGAGCTTGAGCAGCTTCTCGCGTATCGGCTGCCATTCGGGTTGCGGATAGACCAGCAAACAACCATCGGCATCGGCAGTCAGCACAAGATTGCCCGCGCAATGCGCAAGCAGCATGTCGCGATACCGTGCCGGTATTGCGAGCCTGCCCTTGATATCCAGACTGAGTTGCGCCGCTCCCTGAAACATCCCCTGACCCCCACTTTTACCCACTTTTTACCACTTATGCCCACTATATTGAATAAAATCCCAATGGTCAAGCGAAAAACATGATTTCTCTTTTCGCGACAAGGAGTTAGCGCAGGAAGTTAATGAAAAATAAATATTCTTTAAAAATAATGGATTACACAAGCAAGCTAAAGTTGCTTGTTATGAAAAGCCGAGCGTTTTAAAAAGCTCTCAGGGGAAATTGCAGCAAAGCTGCCGGGGAGATAGGAATCGTGACGAACGCGATGCGCGAGTTTATTGCAGGTATGGCGGGAAATCGCTGGCTCCACCACTTATATTTCTGAAACTTGAAATTAATGCATACAGGGCACCTCTATAAATTCAGATTTCTTCATTCCGGCGAAGGCCGGAATCCAGTATTTTGCGAGTTGGGCAAGAAACCGCCCATCCCTGCGAACCCCAATTCAACAGGCAGGACACCGGCATTCGCCGGTGTGACAAATTATTAGAGGTGCCCTACAGGGAAAAACACTCAACCAGTTCACACCGGGGTATCTTGACTGAAAACCGGCTGACTACATGTCTGTCGTTCCAAAACTTTAATGGAAAAATCTGAATTGCCAGCTTTCTGATTACGGCCAGTAACGCACCAGAGCAAAATCATAGCTGACACCGTTGCTTGCGTATCCTGCGGCTACGATCTTGCCGTCCGGCTGGAGGACAACTGCATTGGCTAGATCCTTGTTATTCCCGACATCGGTGAGCACCTTGCCGGTGGCGTTGAAAGTGGTGTCCAGGCTGCCGTCCGGAGTGTAGCGCACCAAAGCCAACTCACTGGTTGTGTTGTCATATGCATAACCCGCGACCACAATTTTGCCATCTGGCTGTAAGGCAATGGAAGTCAGAGCATCATTATTCCCTCCTACATCGGTGATTACCGTACCGGTGATATTGAAGGTGGTGTCCAAGCTGCCGTCTGGGTTGTAACGCAGCAGTGCAAAGTCATCGTCATAACCATTAAATGAAGAGCCTGCAACCAGTATCTTGCCATCCGGCTGGAGAGCAACGCCATGGGCATTATCATCTTTTGTTATTTTTTTTACGTCGTTAATCACCTTACCGGTAGCGTTGAAGGTAGTGTCCAGGCTGCCGTCGGAGTTGTAGCGCAGCAAAGTAAAATCATAATCGTGGCCGTTCCATGAAGCGCCTGCGACCACGATTTTGCCATCCGCCTGAAGCGTAAGGGCAGCGGCAAGATCATTGCTCGACCCAACGGCGGTAATCACCTTGCCGGTTGTATTGAAGGTAGTGTCCAGACTGCCGCCAGAGTTATAGCGCGCCAGAGCAATATCCCAGTCAACGCCATTATTTGTTGAACCTGCAACCAGTATCTTGCCATCCGGCTGGAGGGCAACGGCAAAGGCTAAATCATCGATTTGTCCTATGGCAGTGAGCACCATGCCGGTGAATCCGAAAGTGGTGTCCAGGCTGCCGTCGGGGTTGTAGCGCAACAGGGCAAAATCATTGTTAAAGCCGTTATGCGCTCTTCCAGCGACTACGATTTTGCCGTCCGGCTGGATGACAATGGCAGCGGCGACATCATGGCCTGCCCCAATAGCGGTGATCACCATACCGGTTGTATTGAAAGTAGTGTCCAGGCTGCCGTCGGAGTTGTAGCGCAGCAGAGCAAAATCCTCGTCAGAGCCGTTAGATGCGGATCCTGTTACCACAATTTTGCCGTCAGGTTGCAGGGCAACACCCGTAGCGGTATAAATGACATCGCCAGGCCCGACGGCGGTGATCACTTTACCGGTGGTGTTGAAAGTGGTATCCAATGTCCCGGGCACAGGGCGTATTGTGGTGAATGTCCAGGTATGGGGCGCTGCCATGGCATTGCCTGCGACGTCCGTACCACTGCTGATAGTGGCTGTGTAAGAAGTGTCGAACGCTAAATTTGCGGCAGGGGTAAAGGCGGCGGTAATTCCATTGAAAGCAATCGTGCCAGTGACGCCGTTGTCCACGGTAAAAGTGGCGCCGGAAATGGATGATGAAGTCATGGCCTCGCTGAATGTGGCGGTAATCGTCGCACCCACCGCAACATTTGTAGCGTTATTAACCGGGCTGGTGAACAGGACAGCCGGCGGCGTATTGTCTGGCGCCATGCCAGTGGTGAATGTCCAGATGTAGGGCGCTGCCATGGCATTGCCCGTGATACCCTTAACGCCGCTGATGGTGGCAGTGTAGGAAGTGCTGGAAGCCAGATTTACAGCTGGGGTCAAGGTGACGGCGTTGGCGCCGCCGCTATGAGCGACTGTACCAGTGGCGCCATTGTTCAAAGTGAAAGCGGCAGCGGTCATCGTATCAGCGGACAGGATCTCGCTGAATGTCACGCTGATGACACTGTTGATCGGCACTCCGGTTGCGCCGACTGTCGGACTGGTGAAAGTGACTTTCAGAGGGACGGCATTGGACGCTGTGGTTGCGCCTCCGCCGCCGCATGCCGCGACGATCATGCTGAAAAGCATCACCAATACTGATTTAATAGTATGTTTTGACATTATTTTCACCGATTGACGACTTGGACTATACTTCATTATCTTGCAACTTCCATTTTGTCTTGATTCAATTTGCTTTCCCACACATTGAAACCTTTCCGCTTCGTAACTATTGTTGCTCCAATTATTGGAGCCCTGTCATTCACTCACGCAGCGAGCGGAGCGGATTTTGAAATATCCAGCAATGACGCAAACATCTTCACCCATGGTTACGGCATTACAAATTTTTACATTGTTCCCCTGCCATTGCCATTCGTCGAGGCTGGAGTCAGCTTGGGAGCCGTGTCTGTCAGAGGAAACCTTATGTTCGCATTCGCAGCCGCAGGCATCTCCGCAGAAGTTGAATTAAACAATGCCATTAATAATAATATTTCGGTGTTTTTTAGCAGGGGAGCAACAGGTGTAATCGGAGCGGGATATAAAACTTATGGCATTGGCCTTGACGTCCCCGCCAAAGAAAAAAATATCTATTACCGGATCGAATTTGTTCATTATGATGGCCGTATTGAGAGCAGAACAACCGATATCTTTAATTTTCCTCGCATCGCATATATCATCCGCTACTAGTTTATTTTTTAACTGACCATTTGTCGTTTCTCAAGAAGTTATTCACCCGAAATGGGAGAGAACGAGGGTTCCAGAATCCTTTCAGTTACTATTGGAAGCACCTGCGCACACGCGGGTTCAGGTCTGCACCTGCATCCGTGCAAATCAAGAATCAATTGGTCCAATTATGCGCAGCCATGTTGTTTGTGGCGGATGCGCCCTGTCGAATCAGTTGAAGCTGGCCGGTAAGCCGGGTTCTGTCGTGGACAGTCATTCCTCTAGGCGTTTCGTTACCTGACGCTCAAGCGACCTACCCGCTGGCGACGCGAGCAACGTCATAGCCAGCCTATTTGGTCTTGCTCCGGATGGGGTTTACCCTGCCACGGATGTTGCCACCCGCGCGGTGAGCTCTTACCTCGCCATTTCAACCTTGCCTGATCTGCTTGCGCAGCCATCGGCGGTGTATTTTCTGTGGCACTTTCCATCGCCTCACGGCGTCCGGCCGTTAACCGGCATCCTGCTCTGCGGAGCCCGGACTTTCCTCTGCATAATCCTGCCATGCAGCGACTGTCTAGCCAGCTTCGGCGTTGAGTGTAGCACGGGAAATCACGAACACCCGGGAGCCGGGACTTTGTTGGTATCACGCGCGACTCAGGCACCGCCGATTTGCACGCTGACGCCTAAAGGCTTCCAGCGTTTCGCCTCGTCGCCCAATGCAGTCTCGCTCAGCGGATTTTGTGCCAG
>JANLIB010000144.1 GCA_024653675.1 Gallionella sp.
TTATGCAAGCCCGCGTGATGATTGATTCTTGCATCTTTAATGCCACTCACCTTCTGGGTGACCCCCTGTAGGAGCGCGCCCGGCGCGCGACCAGACGGCTCGCGCGCAGGGCGCGCTCCTACAGGGGGTCACCCAGAAGGTGAGTGGCATTAAAGATGCAAGAATCAATCATCACGCGGGCTTGCATAAAAATGCAAACGGTCAACTGCGGTTTTCAGGATTATAAGCTACACTCATGCGTATTTGAGATGCAGGAATTATCATGAATAAAATAGCAGCGTTGGCAATTGCTTGCGCGCTGTCCGCGTGCAGCATGCAAAGCAAACTCTGGATCCCCGGCTGGAAAGAAACTTCCGGGCTTTCAGGGCCGCGCGCGGGGGCTGCGGTCGTGGCTTTTGATGATACCCTGTTTATCATCGGCGGAGTTGACGGCAAGGATTTTCTCGACACGACAGAATTTGCCAGGATACGGAAAGACGGCTCGCTGGAACCCTGGTTGTCCGGTCCCAGATTAAACGAACCGCGCGGTTTTATCGATGCAGTTGTACATAATGGTTATGTATATGTGGCCGGCGGCGGCAATGGTCCCAACGGGCATAATCTGCTGCCCACCGTAGAACGCGCGCGCATTCTGCCGGGCGGGACACTGGGCCCGTGGGAAACAGAAAAAAACCGGATGAATGTGGCGCGGCGGTGCAGCAAGGTTGTCGCGACTGACACCGCTCTTTTTACTTTTGGCGGTTATGGCGGCGCGCTGCTGGATACGGTCGAGCGCGCGGATTTCATGCCGGATGGCAGCCTGGGAGAATGGCAGCTTGAGCCCAAAACCATGCTCCTGCTGCGCTATGTCAATGGCGTAAAAAAATCTGGATCCGCCGCGTATGTGATAGGCGGGCACGATCAGACCAGAGGCGTTGGCATCACCGATGTCGAATGGTCGCCGCTGGGTGATCCGCAACAACGCGACTGGAAAGCCACACAACCGTTGCTGACCGGACGTTATGGCCTGGCCACAGTTGGCCGCGGGGATTACCTTTATGCGATGGGAGGGCTTACCGGACTGGAATATCTCGACAGCGTGGAAAAGAGCAAGGTGAATGCCGATGGCCGGTTGTCCGCATGGCAAATGACCACACCGCTTGACGTGCCGCGCGCCATGTTTAGCGTGGCCGAATACAAGGAATGGATTTACGTGATTGGCGGCACCAGCCGCGAATATTATTCGGATGAAGTGATATACGCGACAACGAACGAAACAGCGGATATCGGGTACTGGGGAGCCGAATCAGATGCCCAGGCGTACAAGGCAAAACTGGCGGAACGCAAGGAGAAACACTCACGGTTGCCTGAACAGGGTACCGTAAGAACGGTGCTTCAGGCGGAGACATATACTTATCTGGAAGTGATCAACGACAGGCAGGAGGCGATCTGGCTTGCCGGGCCTAAACTTGACATCCAGCCTGGCGACCAAGTCCGTCACAGCAAAGGGGTTTTGATGGGCGGCTTCTACAGCAAGGAATTGAAGAGGAGCTTTGACGCTATCCTGTTCGTGGGGCAAGTGCGAAAGGTGGAATAATTTTAAAACCTCAGTTCAAGCCACAGAGTTCACAGAGAACACAGAGAATGTCAGGGATTATCCGCCTTTCGTGCTCTCACCAGAAAGGTGAATGGACTTCTCGCCATTACCGTTTGATCCTTAAAAACTTAGTTGTCCGCAGATTACGCAGATTTTCGCCGATTAAACAACAGGTAATTTTGGATTGTCGCATTACCTTTCAGGTGATGCGATACTCGCCAGCAACGCTTTGAAAATCTGCGTTAATCTGTGTAATCTGCGGATTGAACTGAGGTTTTTTGGTTGATTTTCTCTGTGAACTCTGTGTTCTCTGATATAACTACTAGCCATTCGACTAAGCTGGCAAAAGACGCCAGCCAAGTCGCTGGTTATGTGGCTAAATGCTTTTCCTAGATAATTCTATTCACTGCGCTTGCCCAGATAGGCATCTTCCAGGATTTTAAGCATGGCAGGACTGTCCCACTCACGCTCTCCTGATATCCTTTGCACTATTTTCCCGTCCGGGGCGACCAGCAGTGTTTCCGGATAGACCCTCACACTCAGGTTATTGGCGACATTGCCTGGCGTGTCCATAAAGACGGGAAAGGTAATGTTGTGCAGCGTCATGAATTCCCGCACCGCATTCGCGCTCTGGTCGGTGGCGATGGCTGCCACGACGATGCGTTTGCTGTCCGCGCTTTTGCCGAGACGCTCAAGGCTGGGCATTTCCCTGCGGCATGGCGGGCACCAGGTTGCCCACACATTCAGCACCAGCAGTTTGCCGCGGAACGTCCGGGTGGATGTTTGCGTGCCATCCAGGCCGGTCAGGGTGAGATCAGGAAGATACTCGTCAACAGGGGGCTTGTCGCAGGCGCTAAGCAGGGCAATCAGGAAGACCGTTGCGGTTAAACGGCATGTATGGTTTGCGATGCGGACAAATCTCGAATGCAAAAAGCTTTCTCCTGTACGCGCAATGTAGGGCGGGTTACACCCGCCATGCGATGTTGCAACCCGCCCTACGGCGCTATTTTATCGATCACTATGCGCACATCTTTCGCGCCGACTTTGACTTGCGCAACTTCACCTTTCAAGTCGCCGGGCAGCGGCATCGCTTCGCCTGATTTGGAAATTTTTGCGCTGAGCGTCACTTCCTTGAAATCGGACAATTTCGATTCCGGCATCATCGCCATCGAATCGTCGAGGGTGAATTTCAGCGGCAACTCCTTGACCTGGGCACGCATCACGGCGACCGGCGCGTTCGAGCCGGGTGCTTTGGCGGACAGGAACACGGTATCGGCTGGCGCTGCCTTGCTTGCCAATGCAGGACTCAATGTCACGACGCCGCTGATCTGCGCGCCACCGGCAGCGGGTTGCGCCTTTTCCTGGGCGTTCCCGAACGAAGGTTTCTTCTTGCCCGCGATCATGGCGCGCGCTTCGGCGACGCCGGAGCTCATTTGTTTGGCGAAAGGAGAGTCCGGCGGCAGCAGCTTCAGCAACGTCTCCCAGTATTTTACTGCGCCGGGATAATCTCCCGCCTGGAAGGCAGCCGTTCCGGTCAGTGCGAGCGCCTTCACATTTTTTGGGTCGAGCTTGAGCGCCTTGTTGATCATCTCCAAGGGCTTGCCGCGCAAACTTCTGTCATTCGCTACAGCCATGACGTCTGCATAATCGACCAGCAACTGGACATCGTCGGGTAACAGCTTCAACGCCCGTTCATATGCGATCACTGCGTCTGCATAGCGCCCCATCACCGCGTATGAATTTCCCAGCATGTACCAGCCTTTGCCGTCGCCGGGATTCTGCTCCAGGCGCGCTGCCATATCCTCGACTATCAGCGCATGTTCAGGCGCCATTTTGCCGGCTTGCGCCGTCTGTGTCTGGGTTTGGGACTGGGCTTGGGGAATGGCCGGAGTGGAGGGGCGGACAAAATACAACAAGATTGCCAGTGCCGGAATGGCGATGCCGATCACGATCGCAGCGGCACGCTCCCCCATGAGTCTGGCCACCATGCTCCCGGATGTAGCCGGAGACTTATTCTGTATTCTGCGAAATAAAGACGGGAGCACGAACAGTAATGCGACAGCAATAGCGGCGATCAAAGCTGTGGCTATCAGCCAGAATGTAATCACTTGATTTCTTACCTTTCAATTGAAAGCGTTGCTGCCCGGCAGCAACGTTAACGGTCCAAACCCTGGTGCGGCTGTATCTGACAATATCGTTTAATCATGACATGAAATCGCCATGGCGCGCAAACACTACAGTAGCCTGTGATCGTTGCGTCAGCGTGTGTTGATGATTCAGTGAGGTAAACCTCCGGCTCTGGGGAACTTGCCAAGGTTTGACCTATGCGGCAGTCTTGCTCAGGAATGTTGTTTGGAACTGCTATATCCCCCCTTTGAAAAAAGGGGGGTGAGGGGGGATTTGCAGTCTGAGGCACGCAATTCAGGCGTTTGAAATCCCCCTCATTCCCCCTTTTCCAAAGGGGGGAGGCGAAGATTGCAGCCGCCTTCAGGCGGCTCACGGTTTTATCGGCCCCTTTGAGGGGCTCACCTAAGCCGGACAAGCCGGAACCAAAATACGTAGGGTGGATAAAGCGCGCAGCGCGTATCCACCAATCCGCCGAGGAAATCCATTGGTGGAAACGCTACGCTTTTTCCACCCTACATTAACCTGATTTAGATTTGCTTGGAAAACCGCCAGCGCTTGATCTACGATATATTCTTGTCACAAATTGCGAAGACTTAACTGATAAGAGACTATTGAGCTTTCCATAATTTGCGACAAATATATTACTGAACGGCGACATACGAACACTCCCTTCTCCCGCGGGCGGGAGAAGGGCTGGGGATGAGGGGCTGTGGGCACATAAGAACCTTATTTCCGCTCGACACCCCTCACCCCAACCCCTCTCCCGCTTGCGGGAGAGGGGCTCCCAGTGCATCAGGGTG
>JANLIB010000149.1 GCA_024653675.1 Gallionella sp.
CATTAACCTGATTTAGATTTGCTTGGAAAACCGCGCTAGCGCGTGATCTACGATATATTCTTGTCACAAATTGCGAAGACTTAACTGGTAAGAGACTAATAGATTATCTCGGTTTATCCATTGTCACTGCCGGTATCATTGTACCAAGTGTAGTGTCTCGCAAATACCTCGACATGAAACCGCGTCTTTTTCCGCCATGCGGCGTTGCGCCACCTTGCTATATGCCCAATATGGCTGCGGTGCCGCGCCTTGCCTGGCGGAAAAATCCATCGGTTTCATTCTGTCAAGCCATTTGCGAGACACTACACTAGAGAAGCGGATGAGTCATCACTTTCCGGTTAATGCCGCGACGGTTTTTTCATGCTTGTTCTTTCTGGCGATATCCAGCGCAGTTGTCCCATCGCTGCATTTTACCGAGGCGTCCGCGCCTTTTCCGAGCAGCAACACGACTACTTCCAGATGTCCGTTCGCTGCGGCTTTGTACAAAGGTGTCCAGCCGTCTTTGGACACAATATTCACGTCCGCCCCGCTATCAAGGAGAATAGTGGCAACCGATATATGTCCGCGCATGGCCGCTTGCATCAGCGCGGTCCAGCCATGATTGCTGCGCGCATTGACATCGGCTCTTTCTGCCAACAGCAGCCGCACCGTCTTCTCAGCTCCGTTGAAAGCTGCCCAGTGCAAAGCCGTATAACCGGCAGCATCCTTGTGATGGATACCGGCGCCATTCTTGATCAACAGCGCAGCCAACTCCTCATTCCCATTGGACGCTGAAATCATCAGTGGTGTCCATTGACGTTCGTCGCGGGTATCGACACCAAAACCAGAATTCAAAAGCAGCAAAACCGCCCTGGCGCTGCCGCTTTCAGCCGCCTTGATGAGTCCCTCACGGGAAAATTGTATGTTGTTTTCCTTGATCTCCTGCTTGGCGTCATCCGGGATATGCAACCAGGGATCATCCTTTTCAGGTGCAGCTTGCTGCCCGACCAAGGTGCTCAAATAGAATATCTCTGAAGCCACCGCAGGGGGAAAGCCGGCACGATCGCCGCGGTCGTCGACCATCAACTCGGCAAAACACGCTTCGATTCCGCCGGTATCCCACAATTCCAGTATCTTGTTCAGCACGCGCGGATACTGCTTCTCCAGAGCATGGGGGTATTTTTCCACGCGACCCCTGAGGATCTTTAACAGTTTCTCGTTCATGTCTTTCAATGTCCGCCGGATATCGCCGCTCTAAATGAACGACGCCAAATCAGGCCCTACGGAAGTTGCAACATAACAAACTTCTGGCAAAGCGCAAAGCAAAAAAGACTGCAATCGGCTTGCCGCCCGAATATCAGCCCAATTCGCGATAGGCCACTGACAGAATTTCCAGTTCCTGGACACCGGACGGGGTGCGCAATATCGCCACCTCGCCTTCGCGCAATTTGATCAGCGTCCGCGCCAGTGGCGAGACCCAGCTGATCAAACCGTTCCCGACATCCGCCTCATCCACGCCGACGATGCTGTATGTGTTCTTGCAGCCGTTGCTGTCGCAAACGGTCACCGTCGCGCCGAAGAATACCTGGTCGCATGCCCCGCGTTGCGCCGGATCGACCACCTCGGCCTGTTCCAGACGCTTGCGCAGGAAACGCACGCGCCGGTCGATCTCGCGCAAGCGTTTCTTGCCATAGATATAGTCGCCATTTTCGGAGCGATCGCCATTGGAAGCCGCCCATGTGATGGTCTTCACCAGCTCCGGACGCTCAACCTTCCACAGATGATCCAGCTCTTCCTGAAGCCTCCGGTGTCCGCCCGGCGTGATGTAGTTCTTGACGCCCGGCGGCAACTGTAACGCGGGAAGGGTATCCTCGTCATCATCCGATTCGTGCTCGCGAGTAAATGCTTTATTCATTCCTTGAATTGGATCAACAGTAGAAATAATCAATGCGTTCGAGAGAGGTTTGTGGGCGCCTCTATTAATTCAAAATCCTAAGCGAGACAAGGCGCGAAAGAAATTTTAGCGCGCCGCATATGTCTGATATGTAAGCCATAAAATTTCTTGAGCAACGCCGTATCGCGACGGAGTTTGGATTAATAGAGGTGCCCTTGTGAAAAAGATTCACGGACATTCATCCTGAGTCAGCACAAAATAAAAAAACCAGCCTGAGCTGGTTTTTTTATTTTGTTTTATACCGCTTATTTTCCGGTGAACAGATTTTTAATCATCCACAAGGAAAACAGAACCGCTGCGATTACAGTGCCAACTGCACTGATTGTTGCAATTATTGCCATTTTTACCCCCCACTTGACCTGATTAAGCACAGAAACCAACCGAACCAGCTTGAATTCTAGCATGTTTTTTATAGCTGCAAGGGCTTTCTGGCAAAAACTTACGCGACTCTTTTGCTTGGGCTTTGTTGCGCATGGCGCCGCGTGGCTGCGCATTGACGTACTGTTGCCCGGTGTGTTTCCATGCAACAAACACGAACAAGCCGATGCACATGATGTTACGAGGCGACTGGATTCGAAACTTCCGGACATGAAATTACTGGAACAGGAAAAAACGCATGACTGAATTCAGCATCATTGCGATATTTATTGTAGGTTTGCTCGGGGGCGTACACTGCTTCGGCATGTGCGGCAGCATCGTCGGCATCCTCACAGCGCAATTGCCGAAAGACGGCGCACGCTGGCCGTTTCACCTGGCCTATAACAGCGGACGCATCGTCAGCTATACCCTTGCCGGCCTGCTGGTAGGCGCTATCGGGCAGGCCGGATTATTATTGCGCGATGTGGTGCCGGTACAGCATTTGCTGTTCGCGCTGTCCAGTCTGATGCTGATCGCGCTTGGCTTGTACCTCGCCGGAATCTGGGGCATGGTGCGCCGTATCGAAAAGGCCGGCAGTGTGCTATGGCGCCTCATTCAACCGCTGACGCGCCCGCTGTTTCCTGTCACCTCTCCGGCCCGCGCCTTCCTGCTCGGCACGCTATGGGGCTGGTTGCCGTGCGGACTGGTCTACAGCGTTCTGGTCACGGCGCTGGCCAGCGGTCACGCGCAAAGCGGCGCCCTGATCATGCTGGCATTCGGCCTGGGCACCCTGCCCAATCTGCTGGTCATGGGCATGTTCTGGGAACGTTGTCAGCATTGGGTGCGATCTCCCGGCGTTCGATTATTCGCCGGCCTGATTGTGGCTGCGTTTGGCGTATATGGACTGATAAAGGTAGGCTATGTCTTTGCCGTGCACGGCTGGGCAGGAAGCTGCCATGTGGACGCATAATCAAGATCAGCGGTGCAACTTCTTGTCGATGTACTGACCCATCGGATGTCTCAGTTCAGCATCAGTCAGCGATGCATCTGAATCTCACATCTACCTCAGAGTATCTGGATAACACCCCGGCTCGCACAATATGTTCGGAAATGGATTCGAACCGTTTATTGAGTTTCTTACAATATGCATTGGCTTCTTTATAAGCAGCAATTTTCAGGTCGCCTGCTGAAGTCGAGCTATTGCCGGACTCGATTACAATAAAAGCATCCTTCCCGTCGGCAATGACACCCGAATGGGAAGCGCACCCCGCCATCAATATCACCAGCAACATCAATTTTTTCATCTTGGGTCTCATTATCATGAAATTTTGGAAATTGGACTCACCCGGCATAAATCATTAACTCCAGAATTCACACCGATCAGTTTAGCGTAAAGCAGCAAAGTTTAATCGCTCTTGATTTGTTTTACGGCGTATCGGCCACGCCATCAGGCAGTCGGCTCCAATCCGTCTTGTTCTCACCCCGTGCAAACCAGGCATCGAAAGCTACCAAATCGGCATCCTTCAGCGCACCGGCAGCCGACTTCAACTTGAAATAGCTGGTAATCAATTCATAGCGCGATTTCTGCAAATCGCGGCGCGCACCGTAAAGCTGTTGCCGCGCCTGCAATATGTCAAGTTCGGTCTTGATGCCCTTACTTTTTCCATCTGTCGCTGACGCCAGACTGGTCATTGCGAACCGCATCGACTGCAGTGCCGCTTTCTGGTGTGCATTGCCTGCCAGCCAGCCAAACCATGCCTGCTTGGCTGCCAGGCGCACGCTTCTTCTCGCGGTTTCCAAATCCTGTGCTGCCTTTTCACTCATGGCGAGCGCTTCCCTGATTTTTGCATCTTGCCCGCCACCCGCAAAAAGCGGGATGTTAAGCTGCAATCCGATGGCGCGCTGTTTGATATCGTAGCCGCTCTGGCCAGGGAAAGTCCCGACTGCCTGATAGTTATTTCCATAGGTTGCCACGATGTCCAATGTCGGATCGTGACCCGCGCGCTGTTTTTTTACCTCATCCTGGGCAGCTTCAAGTGCGCTTAATGCAGCCAGTATCGCCGGGCTTTCCGTTTCAGCCTGACTGAGCCATTGCTCCAAAGTACCCAGATGGAATTCCGCCATTACATAATCGTCCGGCAAGAAAGGAGGCTCAAAAACCTTAAGTGTCCCGATGATCTGTTCCAGCATGGCGGCATTGATGCTTTCGTCTGCCTCGGCGCTGGCAGAATCGGAAACAGCCTGGTCATACTTTGAACGTGCCCCCTCAAGCGCCGGGCCGGCCTCTATCTTCAACTCGGTGGCGCGCATGGTTTGCTCCCACTGCAGCTTGGCCGCCGCAGCCTGCGCACTGGCAAAATCGGCTATATCACGGGCGAGCATCACATCGAACCACGCCTGCGCCAGCCGGACCAGCATATCCTGCTCCACAGCTTTGTATTGATATGCTGATTGTGTCAAGGCGGCATCAGCCTGAACCCGTGCCATCGTAGCGGCGTTACTCACAAGCGGCTGGGTCACACTCAACTGGACGCTGTTGCTGTTATATCGGTCTTTGGCCACAGGTGTTAGCGTATTGACGATTTCATAATCCCTGCGATTGGCCATCGTATTGGCGGTCACGGAAACTTGAGGCAGCAAATTGGCGGAAGCTTGTACCGTACGCTCCTGCGACGCAGCCAAAGCAGCTTCAGCGCTTAACAAGACGGGATCCGATTGCCGGGCCAGCCGGATCGCTTCCGTTAATGTCAAAGCCTGTGCAGGCAATGCAACCAGACAAGCACTCAACGCCAGTACCACGCGGATAATAAAAATCAGGTACGACAAACTCACCCCACATCAATATGCCCATCACGCCATGAATGATCGAATGAACAAGATCACGTAATGTTCACCGCACCTTATCCTTCTTACAATCCTTGATGCCCGCTACGCTTCACCCAGTAACTGGTTCGGCCAATTACACATCAGTCAGTAAGTAAAATTACAAAGACACGCACATTTTTTTGTATTCCGGAATGATCTTGGAACAGGTACAGACAGATCATTCCGGCAGCAAGGCTGATCTTCCATGCGTAGGAGCCCGATTTATCGGGCGATAGCCAACTTTCGAATCGCCCGATGAATCGGGCTCCCACATCGGCGTTTCAGTTCCAGCAGGCTATCCCGATTGGTAAAACAATGGGTATGTGTAGCCAAATCAACTGACCGCTGAGCAATCCCATTCCTAAAATGAAACTTGGACTCCTATATGGTATCCGGAATCCAATTTCACATTGGGAGACAATTTGTAGCCCAGTGTAATTTTTCGATATCCGGCGTAAGCGATCGTATAAGGCGTGACTTCATATTCGACTCTCAAGCTGCCCTCCGTATAGCGGTCAGCGCCACTCGTAGTGAGGATCAAGGGCGCGTAATAATATTGGCCGGCGATACCATAACGCGGAATAGCGGATGAAGAAAAACGGGCATGGATCCCCAACGGTATGGCGCTTGCCGTAGTGGGCTTCGTATTGACGGCGACCCCTTTAAAACCGGCATCCAGGATAAACATGGATGACGAAGTGTGAGATGCAGTGCTGGCGGAAGACGCGTTACTGCCTAATTTTTTGAACAAAACGCCAAATTCACCGATCATGTTCCCATCACTGTTATAAATGGCCCCGGCATGAAATGCTGATTTTTCCGGATTGTCCTCGTTCACCGGAAACCCATATTGCATTTGTATGCCATGACTGCGTAAATTAACATCAACGGTATCCGCCCACACAGCGGTGCTCGTCGCTAACAATGCGAATGCAACAATATGGCGCAATAACATTACCTCACTCCTTGATGAAAATATTAAGAACCTGATCTGAAATCGCCACAACTGAAAAACCACTCCGCCATATTCACCGCTCCCGCCCGCTTTCATTCAGGGTCTTTTTTACCGGCGAAAGCAGATATCTCATCACGGTGCGGCTGCCCTGATTGATCTCGGCCACCACCTGCATACCGGGCACGAGCTTCAGTTTTTTGCCTTCCGCTTCGAGAATCTGGCTGTTTAACGAGACGATAGCCTTGTAAACCGATCGTGAAGTTTGCTGTTTGTCTTTTGATTGGGATTGATCCCTGGTTTGCGGCTGCGTGTCGTTATCGCTATCTGCCTGGATGCGGGTCACTTCTCCATCCAGCATGCCGTATTCCGCGAACGGATAGGCTGCCAGCTTCACCTTGACCTTCTGGTGGGGATAGACGAACCCGACATCGTCGTTTTTAATCATGATCTCGGCCACCAGCGGTTCATGCTCCGGAACGATGGACAGCAGCACCGTACCGGGCGAAACCACCGTGCCGATGGTATGGGTCGCAATATCCTTCACGATACCGGACTGTGGCGCCTTCAGCTCCAACAACATGGTTTTGTGTTCCTGCTTGAGCCAGTCCTGTTCCAGTTTGCGGTGCTGAGCGCCCGCTTCAACCCGCTCATTCTGCAAGTCGCTGCGGTATTTGGAGGTAATCTGGTCGATCTGTTTTTTGGACTGATCTACCGCAGATGCAAGGCTGGCGACCGTTGATTGCTGCGCGCGCAGGTCCTGTGCCTTTTCCAGATAATCGCGCTGCTTGTCCAGCACGGTCATTTGCGGGACATAACCATCCTTGCCCATTTCTGCATAGGAGTCGGCCTGCTGCTTGAGGATAGGCGTGATTTGTTCCAGCTTGGACAGCACTTCCCGTGCGGAATCGTACTCGTGCTGCGACTTGTTCAACGCTTGCTGCGCCTGTTCCAGCGCATCTGTATAAGACGAGCGGTGGCCGAGGTATTGGGCTTCAACTTGAGAGAACATATTATCGGGGTCGCTGCGCTGCTTGGCGAATGCCAACCCTGCCAGCTCTGCATCAATACGGCGCAACTGCATTGACCTCAAGGCAAGGTCGTTGCCGATGGTCCTCTTATCCGCCCTGGCAATCTGAGTATCCATGCGCATCAATACCTGACCCTGCTTCACCTGCTCGCCTTCCTTGACCAAAATCTCCTGCACGATACCGGCATCAGACGGCTGGACGATCTTGATGTAGGTTTCCGGCACCAGACGCCCTTCGGCGCTGGCGATGATGTCCAGTTTGCCAAAGATTGCCCATACCAGCAGGATGACGAACAGCACAGCCACCGTATACATCACCGCGCGCGGCAGTCGTGCGGGCGGGCTTTCCTGGATGGACAGCAGGCCGGGGGCGAAGTCCAGTGCTTCTGGGGATAAGACGGTTGGTTTATTGGTCATCAGATATTATGTCGTTCGCCACAATCCACCCCGCAGCTTGATTGCACGTGTATAAACACCCCCGCGTTACAATTAAGCACACCTGATTTGGAGGTTGCCATGAGCGCTACTTTAAGTATTCGTATTGACGATGAGCTGGAACGCGAACTCACGCAGGCTGCCTTGGCTGCACACTGCACCAAGGGCGATATTGTACGCGAAGCGTTGTGCTGCCAATTGGCATTGGGGCGGTTCCGGTCGGTACGCAGTGAGGTGATGCCGCTCGCTGAACAAAATGGTTTATTAACTGATGAGGATGTGTTTAAGGCCATTTCGTGAAAGTGTTTCTGGATACCAACGTTGTGGTCAGCGCGTTGGCCACTTATTTCGCCAAGGGTGTGCTGGGAAAAATGTAGTCACTGAACCCGCTCCAGCCGTGAGTTTGCCGTCGCACACGCTGTCCGGCAGGAAACTGCCTTCGTTGCCTTGCAGCTCATCAATGCCATTAAAGCGGATAAATAATCGGGGACCACGATTATTTTCCTTGTCTGCGTTCTCCATCCTCCCTTCCCCCTTCTGTCTGTCCGCTAATGCAAGCGCTTTATTTTCCGCCAGCCTTTTCCATCTCTTCCAATCGCTTGGCGAGCTTAGCGATTTGGGTCTGCTGGCTGGCATAGGCGCTGACAAGTTGCTTGGCGGTGTCGGCCAGCGTTTTCACGGCAATGGTGAGTTCGTCCTTTTTGGAGTTGACGTGGTCGATGCGCATCATCACCAGTTGTGCGATTTCTTTTGGATCGCTGATGACGCGATTTGGCGCTTGTTCGCTGGCTTTGATTTTGTTGTCCGATGTAGCTGGTTTCTTTGCGGCTGCGGCTTTGGTCATGGCTTCCTCTGTTAATGTCGATTGATGAGTACGTTGTGTCGTTCGGTATTGCTTTCCCTGGTTTTTCGTCCATTTTAGTTCAAAAGCAATATGGTTGTTGTAGTTTGGGCTCCGCCCGGCATCGCCTGTTTACTGCGGGCAGAGCCGACCACATTGCACAATCACCCCTACCCCAACCTCGCCGTGCCGGTCTGCAACTCCGCCAGCGGATGCAGTTGCTGGGGCGACACGCCGAAGCCGGCGTCGTTCATCACCGTCTGCGCCGAAGCCAGACCGATACCCGCCAGAGCGCCGTTCAGGTTGTACTGGTATGCGAGGTCGCCGCCCAGCGCCGCCGTGTCGCTGCCCGCCAGATGCGCGCTCAGCAGCGAGTCGGTCAGGTTCCACGA
>JANLIB010000150.1 GCA_024653675.1 Gallionella sp.
TCGTGGAACCTGACCGACTCGCTGCTGAGCGCGCATCTGGCGGGCAGCGACACGGCGGCGCTGGGCGGCGACCTCGCATACCAGTACAACCTGAACGGCACGCTGGCCGGCATCGGCCTGGCTTCTGCGCAGACCATGATGAACGACGCCGGCTTCGGCGTGTCGGCCCAGCAACTGCGTCCGCTGGCGGAGTTGCAGACCGGCACGGCGAGGTTGGGGTAGGGGGGGTGAAGGGTGAGGGGTGAAGGGTGAAGGGTGGGGTTCCGCCCACCGTGTCGGGTGTGACCCGCCCTACATCTTTGCGATTGCCGCAACAGGCAGCCAAAGAGTCAGCGGGGAATCCGGGAAATGCTCGAATTCATAGCGTTCATAATAGGCGCGCGCTTGTTTGTTCTTCGCATCGACAACGACCCCTATCATGCCGATATCTTCCGACAGGCGGAGACAGCGGCTCAGAGCGTCTGCCAAAAGCAATTCGCCCAAACCGCGCCCCTGATAGCGCCGGTCGACCGCCAGCCTGGCTAACCGCGCTACAGGCAAAGGGAAATTTGGCTGGCGTGATTGATATTTGAGCGGCAATTGATCTTTACTGATTGCCGACATTGCCAGACTGTAAAAGCCCAGGATGGCTGAACCTTCGCTTGCCACATAAGTACGGCTGACACTGTTTTTTGCGTGCTGGCTGGCAAACCGCCGCAGATACTCATCAAGCGCGTTATCACCGCAGGAAAATCCGCTGCGATTATGGTGCGGCGACAGTATTCCAATCGACGCATCAAACGCCGCCGTCACAGACTATTCTGCCCGGCTTGCCATTTGCGGTGACGCTTCATCGCTGCGGACAATTTCGGGCGCGGCTTGTCGGCATTGTCGAGAGCCAGGAAAAAAGCCTTCCAGTCGCGCGGCGTAAGCGTCAACATCTCACTTTCGGCGAGGACATGTTTGGCGCGTTCCTGTGCGGCGCCCAGCAAAAATGCACTCACCGACATGCCGCTGGTTGAAGCGGCTCGAACAATTAACTCTTTAAGCTCAGGGGAAGTGCGCAGGTCAATGCGCTCAAAATCGTGGGCTGTTGCGGACATGGCAAACTCCAAGTTTGTTACGGAAAAGATACGGAGACATTGTAGTGTGCATTCGCCCGCAAAACAACACGTACGTACTGGCGTTAAGCGGGGCAGTGGCGGGAGAGGTGAGGGTGGTTCGAGCGGGCCATGCCCGCGATCAAGCGGCTGCTCAGATTAAAGCTTCAAGTCCCTTTCTTTCTAGCAAATCAAGCAACTTCAACGATGGCCCACTCGGATGTTTGTCGCCGATTTCCCATTGGCGCACGGTGGAAAGGCTGGTATTCAGCACAGAAGCCAATACCGCCTGACTGAGCCTGTGGCGATCCCGCAACGCGCGAATTTCCACGCCAGAATAGTCCGGGACGGGCGCCAAACACAGCGCGTCAAACTCGCGCATCCGGCGTTTATCAATGAAGCCGACCTGATGCAAATCATTGGCCGTTTCATGCACGGCTTGCAGTATCCTGCTTTTAGCTCGAGTTTTTATTGCCATGACAAATCTCCTGTAAAGCTTCTGTTTCAACCAATGCATTCAACTCGTGCGCGTTCAATCGCAATAAATCCGCCGCGATTTTTTGAATAGCCTCCAAGTCACCCGCCGCGATATTTGCACGGTCATTCTTTTCAAAACCAAACACAAAAATCCAGCGATTACCTTTGTTTGTCGCAACCAATGTCCGTGTGCTGCCGCTTTTGCCACGCCCCGGCAAAGGCACACGCTTTTTTACGACACCGCCGCCCAATTCCGCATCAATCAAACCCCTGACCATTTCTGACACTGCGCCGCACAGGGCATCATCCAACAAGCCCGCCTTCCGCGACCAGCGTGCAAAGTGCCGAGTTTTGAATACTCTTCTCATTGGCGGACTATATCACTTAGTGAATTGCCATTCAATTCAAAAACGATCATCGTCGATCACATAAAATACCCGCTATGCATAAAGTGCCTGTGTTAAAGTTTACCCAACTCGCGCAACAGACCAACAATAAAAAAACCGCGCGGCGCAAAATCAGATAAAGACACGGACGCATTACCGGAATATCGGCTCAAAGGGGGCGGTATGGTTTGGTTGACGGTTTCGCTGGTTACAAGCCTGCCCGCGTTGGCGGGCAGGTGTTTTGCGTGGCTTGACCGTGCGGCAGCATCGCTCGTGCAACGCATCCAGCTCTGGTTCCTAGCCCCATCACGCCCGTGCCACAACCACAAACTCGCGCACCCAAACAGCAGCCACCACCGCCACACCGCCAAGAAACCAGACTGGCTAAAACAAGAAATCATCCGCCTCAAAGCAGTCATGCCTCATGCCGGATGCCGCAGCATCGCCGACATCTGCAACCGCCGTTTCGCCGCCTCGCGCAACATCACCGTCGGCAAAACTTATGTCCACCAAGTATTGCAACAGCACGACTACGAAATCCAGATACTGCGCCGCAAACTCAAACACACCAAACCAAGAACCGTCCCGCGCAACCTCATCTGGGGGATAGACCTCTCCGGCAAGACCGACACGCCAGGCTGCTTGCATTTCATCTTCGGCATCATCGACCACGGCAGCAGAGCATTGCTCCACCTGCAAGCCCCGCACGACAAAACTTCGCGCACCCTGCTCGCCTGCCTGTGTGATGCCATCCGCACACACGGCAAACCAAAAGTTATCCGCACCGACAACGAAGCCATCTTCACCTCCCGTATCTTCCGTCGAGGGCTAAAACAACTCGGCATCCGCCACCAGCTAACCGATCCGGGCTGCCCCTGGCAGAACGGGCGGATCGAACGGCTGTTCGGCACGCTGAAAGAAAAGCTCAACCAATGGCAAGTGCAAAACTTCGCGCAACTTAACCGCGACCTGCAAGTATTCCGCCACTGGTACAACCATGTCAGGCCGCACCAGAACCTCGACGGCCAAACTCCTGCGGAACTATGGAGCGGGATCAACCCCTACGCAAAACCGCACAAGCAAGAACAGTGGTTCGAGGCGTGGGATGGATTGTTGGCGGGATACTGTTTGAGGTATTAGCGAACCATTCGCCCTGAGGTATCGAAGGGTGAGTAGTTGCAAGTGAAGACAAGGGATCTGTCCGCGACAAAACACGCCCGATGTGCGAAACGGACGGACAAGCGATGAAAAAGTGAACAGAACAAATGGAAATTTTTGGAAAAAGAGCGAACGGCAACCGCAAAAACTGACAGGAGGCGCGAAAAAAATGAAGAAACCAACACAAGAAATAGTTCGGCGGACATACGGACGGGACAGCTCTCCGACACGTTTCACCAAGCAGCACAGAAAATTCCCGATCTGGTTTCCATGGTGCTGGACGGCAGCCTGTTTGGGGCGAATGCTCTTGATGATAAGCCCGATTTACTCCGCACTCTGCTGCGCCACCAACTCGGTGTTGCCGGAGTAGTACAACCCGACGACATGCTGAACCGTTTTTCGGCAGACATGAACTCCCTCGTCCAAGCCCAATCCGGCGGTGCAGCCACCTATCAGGATTTGGGCAAAGCCCTGATTGCCTTCGCAATGGAAAAGTACTACACCGAAACCACCG
>JANLIB010000168.1 GCA_024653675.1 Gallionella sp.
GCAAAAAATTTCGCAGCGCCGCATATGGATGATATGTAAGCAAGAAATTTTTTGCGCAACGCAGCAGTTGGGATGAAATGTGGATTTTTAGAGGTGCCCCGAATAGTGTTTTCCACGTCTTGCCGCTTATGCCCGCGCCTGGCCGGTTTTCTCGATCAGGTGCGGGCTGAACATCCCGGCTACCATGCCTTGCCGGTGAGTTCGTTCGGCCAGGCGGGCAGCCGGTTCCTGATCGTTGGGTTGGCTCCTGGGATGCACGGCGCGAACCGCACCGGACGTCCTTTCAGCGGCGATTTCGCGGGCAATCTGTTGTATGGCTCGCTGCACAAATACGGTTTTTCCAGTAAGGCCGAGCCGCTGGATAGTACGGGTAATGCCAATCCAGCCTTGCATCTGAGCGGTTGCCGAATCACCAATGCGGTGCGCTGCCTGCCGCCGCAGAACAAGCCGGAGCCGGACGAAATACGCACTTGCAATGGCTATGTCGCCGAGGAATTGGCGATGCTGCCGCAAGGTTCAGCGGTAATGGCGCTTGGGACGATCGCCCATCAGTCTGTGCTGATGGCGCTGCAACTGCGCAAGAGCGAATTTGCCTTCGGGCATGGCGCGCGACACGCGCTGCCCAATGGATTGACGCTGTTCGACAGCTACCATTGCAGCCGCTACAACACCCAGACAAAACGCCTGACCACGGTGATGTTCGAGGCGGTGATCGGGGATATTGCCAAACACATTGTAGGAGCGGGCCATGCCCGCGATTGAGGAGGTCGCAGGCATGGCCAGCTCCTACGAATTCGATCCCAAGCCAATACTCGACAGCCTGCCGCTGTTGCCGGGCGTGTACCGCTTTTTCGACGGCAAGGGCGAGTTGCTGTATGTCGGCAAGGCCAATCAGCTCAAGAAACGCGTCGCGTCCTACTACCAGAAAACCAATGTCTCGCCGCGCATCCGCCTGATGGTGTCGCACATCGCGCGCATCGAAACCACTGTCACACGCTCGGAAGCCGAGGCGTTGCTGCTCGAAAATAACTTAATAAAATCATTAAGACCACGCTATAACATATTGTTTCGTGATGATAAATCATATCCTTATATCGTGCTGACCGGGCACCCGTTCCCGCGCCTGACTTATTATCGCGGCGCACCCAATCGCCAGCATCAGTACTTCGGCCCCTACCCGAATTCGTATGCGGCCAAGGAAAGCATGCAGTTGTTACAAAGGATTTTCCGCATCCGCACCTGTGAAGACAGCGTGTTCAACAATCGCACCCGTCCATGCCTGCTGCACCAGATCCATCGCTGCACCGCGCCCTGCGTGAAACTGATTTCAAGCGAAGACTATCAGGCCGACATCCGCAATGCGGTGCTGCTGCTGCAAGGCCGGCATCAGGAGGTCGAGCAGACGCTGCGCGCTGCGATGGAAAAAGCGGCGGAAGGGCAGCATTACGAACAGGCTGCCGCGTTGCGAGACCAGTTGCGCGCCTTGCACACCGTACAGCAAAAGCAATTCGTCGAATCCACCGGCGGCACGACGGATGCCGACATCATCGCGCTGGCTCAGGAGAATGGACTGGTATGCGTGAACCTTGCGATGGTGCGCGGCGGGCGGCATCTGGGCGACAAGAGCTTTTTTCCGGAACATGCGGAAGGGCTTTCGGCGGACGAGATCGTGCCGGCTTTCATCGCGCAGCATTATCTGAACCGCAGCGTGCCGCCGTTGCTGGTGCTGGATGCCGAGTGTCACGACAAAACGCTGGCGCAATTGCTCGGCGAACAGGCCGGGCATGCGGTGAAGATCAGCACGGCCGCAAGCGGGGAGCGCAAGCAGTGGCTGGAAATGGGGCAGCGCAACGCATTGCTGGCATTGCAGCAACGGTCCATGCAGCAGGGTGGACAGAAGCTGCGCCTGGACAAGCTGCGCGAATTCCTGGATATGCCGGACCTGAACCGCATCGAGTGCTTCGACATCAGCCACACGATGGGCGAGGCGACGCAGGCTTCCTGCGTGGTGTATGAAAACCTCGACATGCGCACCAGCCAGTATCGCCGCTATAACATTACCGGTGTTACCCCCGGCGACGATTACGCGGCGATGCGCCAGGTGTTGACGCGCCGCTACCGGAAGCTTGCCGGAGCCTGTCCTGAGCCCAGCCGAAGGGACGGTCAAAAGGAGGAGAGCACCCGGCCTGATCTGATCCTGATCGATGGCGGTCTGGGACAATTGCATATCGCGATGGAGGTGATGCACGAATTGGGCATGAATGACCTGGCGCTGGCCGGGGTCGCCAAGGGCGAGGAGCGCAAGGCGGGACTGGAACAACTGATATTTCCCGATGGCACAGCGCGGCAGTTACGCAGCGATGATCCGGCGCTGCACTTGATCCAGCAGATACGCGACGAAGCGCACCGCTTCGCCATCACCGGACATCGCGCCAGGCGCGGCAAGGCGCGCACCGCGTCCAGCCTCGAGGAGATCAGCGGGGTAGGGAACAAGCGGCGGCGCAGTCTGTTGACTCACTTCGGCGGACTGCGCGAGGTGACGCAAGCCAGTGTGGAGCAGTTGTGTCAAGTGGAAGGCATCAGCAAATCGCTTGCTGAAGCGATTTACCAGCAACTCCATTAGAAATATCAATATTTTGTTGCTGAAAAGATTTATCAGCAGCTACACTAGCAAACCTCTTGATTAAGCCCAATATGCCGTTCAATATTCCCAATTTGATCACATGGTTAAGGATCCTGCTGATCCCGGTATTTGTCACGGTCTTTTATCTGTCCGACAATACGCTTAGTCCGCATTTCAAGAATTTGTTTGCCACTGCGGTGTTCTTGCTGGCTGCGATCACCGATTGGCTGGATGGTTTCCTGGCGCGCAAACTGGATCAGTATTCCGCATTCGGTGAGTTTCTTGACCCGGTCGCCGACAAGCTGATGGTCGCGGCTGCGCTGATCGTGCTGGTCAAGCTGGGGCGCGCAGACGCGATCATCGCATTCATCATCATCGGGCGCGAGATCACTATTTCTGCATTGCGCGAGTGGATGGCCAAGCTTGGCGAGAGCAGGAGTATCGCAGTTTCAATGGTAGGCAAGGTCAAAACTTCTTTTCAGATGATCGCGATATTGCTGCTGTTGTACCACGAACGCCTGCTGGGAATCGATTGCCAGATGATCGGCTCGTGGTTGCTGTATTTCGCAGCGCTGCTTACCTTGTGGTCGATGGGCTACTACCTGATGCTGGCTTCACCCGGACTGAAAAAACATCTTTAAGGGTTCCATAAAAATTGATTTATCAGTCTGCGTCTGTATAATGCGCAGCCTTCGGGGTGTAGCGTAGCCTGGTAGCGCGCCTGCTTTGGGAGCAGGATGTCGGGAGTTCGAATCTCTCCACCCCGA
>JANLIB010000172.1 GCA_024653675.1 Gallionella sp.
GAAGACGATATTCCGGTGATGCTGGTCGACGAAGCGCGCAAGCTCACTCCGGAAGAAGCCGAACGGCTCTGATGCCCGCTTTCCACGTCGTAATCCCGGCGCGCCACGCGTCCACTCGCCTGCCCGGCAAACCGCTGCTGCTGATTTCCGGCAAACCCATGGTGGTGAGGGTTGCCGAACAGGCGGCGCAAAGCGGCGCGCAACAAATCTGGATCGCCACCGACCATCACGCGATTGCCAACGTGGTGCACGAGCACGGGTTCAAGGCGTGTTTAACCAAAACCGGCCACGCCAGCGGCACGGATCGCATCGCCGAAGTGGTTGAGCAATGTGGTTGGCCGGACGACACTATTGTGGTCAATGTGCAGGGTGATGAACCGCTGATTCCGCCCGCGCTGATACGTGACGTCGCCGGGCATCTGCACAGCCACCCCGAATGTGCGATTGCCACGGCCTGCCATGCCATTCATGATGAAGCATCGATGCGCAACCCGAATATCGTCAAGACGGTGCTGGATAAGAATGGCAACGCGCTGTATTTCAGCCGCGCGCCGATCCCCTGGCCGCGCGATGCATTCAGGGTTTTGTCCTCGTCTGAAGGACGAGACGATTGCTCTTCCTCCCTCCGGGGGGAAGTTGGAAGGGGGGCGCTGCCAGCTGACCTGCCAGTGCTGCGCCACATCGGCATCTATGCTTACCGCGCCGGCTTTTTGCGCGCCTACAGCCGGCTTGCTCCCTGCGCGCTGGAACATTTTGAAGCGCTGGAACAATTACGCGCGCTGTATCATGGGTATAATATCGGCGTGGTAATCGCAGAGCAGGCTCCGCCAAGTGGCGTTGATACCGAACAGGATCTGCATGCGGTACGACAATTATTTGAAGCACAACTAAAATCGGAGGCAATCAAGAAATGAGACTGATACTGCTGGGCGCACCTGGCGCAGGCAAAGGCACCCAGGCGAATTACATCAAGGATAAATTCAACATCCCGCAAATTTCCACCGGCGACATGTTGCGCGCGGCGGTCAAAGCCGGCACGCCGCTTGGAATCGCTGCCAAGAAAGTGATGGACGCGGGGGGGCTGGTCTCCGACGACATCATCATCAACCTGGTGAAAGAACGCATCAAGGAGCCGGACTGCGCCAAAGGATTCCTGTTTGACGGCTTTCCGCGCACCATCCCGCAAGCGCAGGCGATGAAGGATGCGGGCATCCCTATCGACTATGTGGTGGAAATCGAAGTCAAGGACGAGGAAATCATCAAGCGCATGAGCGGGCGCCGGGTGCATCCTGCTTCCGGGCGCACATATCATATCGAGTTCAACCCCCCCAAGGTGACGGGCAAGGACGATATAACCGGCGAGCATCTTGTGCAACGCCCCGACGATGTGGAAAGCACAGTCATCAAAAGGCTGGATGTTTATCACGACCAGACCAAGCCGCTGGTCAATTACTACACCGCGTGGGCAAAATCGGGCGCCGCTGACTCGCCCAAATACGTGAATGTCCCCGGAGTGGGCGGTGTCGAAAGCATACGCGACAAAATCTTTGCCGCGCTGGGCAGTCGATGACCCGGGCTGCCAAGCCTGTCCTTACACTGGAAGATGCCATGCGCATCGCCGCAGCGGCCGAAGCGGAAGCACACCGAAATGAATGGCGCGTGGTCATTGCCGTAGTGGATGACGGCGGCCATCTGCTATATTTGCAGCGCAGTCACGACACCCAGTTTGGCAGCGTGGAAACTGCGATCAAAAAAGCTCATGCGGCAGTTGCGTTCCAGCGCCCGACCAAGGCCTCCGAAGAAGCGGTAATGGGCGGACGACTGATACATCTCGCGCTGCCCGGCGTGATTCCTGCCGAAGGCGGAGTGCCGCTGGAAATCAATGGCGTCATCGTGGGTGGTCTGGGAATCAGCGGCGTACGGTCGTTTCAGGATGGGCAAATTGCCGCCGCAGGCGCGGCGGCTTTAACGGGGCTATAAGGCATTACGCGCCATGCAGAATATCGCGCCCGCATGGAAACCACACGCTTTATTGTCCAGGCAAACGAGCACCTGAACTAGCAGCCTGTCTGACTTAAAGGAAATCGGCTGCAAATCCGCCTGAGCGGTCCATATTTCACCGCTTTTTTGGTCAATAGAACGACTATTGACCTGC
>JANLIB010000050.1 GCA_024653675.1 Gallionella sp.
GAAATTTTAACGCTTACATATCAAACATATGCGGCGCGCTAAAATTTCTTTCGCGCCTTGTCTCACTTAGGATTTTGAATTAATAGAGGCGCCCTAAATCTTGTAATCGTGCTTCGCCGCCAAACGCATGAAGTCATGCGCGAAATTTTCCAGGTTAGCCAGGGACAATTTCATCCGCCGCAAGAAGAAGTTGTATGCCAGCACCGCAGGAATCGCGGTGGCGATACCGATGGCGGTGGCGATCAATGCTTCGCCGATAGGCCCCGCCACGACGTCCAGGCTTGCCGAGCCGGTTTTGCTGATCTCTGTCAGCGCATGCATGATGCCCCACACCGTACCGAACAGGCCGACAAATGGCGCTGTGGAACCGATGCTGGCCAGCACCGCCAGGCCGCCCTCGAGTTTATGTTGCAGATTCTGCACAGCCTGGCGCAGGCTGCGTTCCAAACCGTCCTGGGGCGAGCCGAGATGTTTCATGTCGCCGCCCTGTTGTTGCGCGTCGCGCAACTCGGCAAATCCTGCCTTTGCCAGATGTGCCTGCTTGCCAGGCATTTCCTCGCTGATGCGTGCCGCCAGTTGCCATTCTCCGGCCACCCAGAATGACTCGCTGAAAACGCGGTTATCCTTTCCGTCACGCCAGTACTGCCACAGCTTGATCGCAATGATCGACCATGTAATGACAGAAAACAACACCAGCAAGCCGAGCGTGGCGTTGATAACCGGAGACGACGACACCATGGAAATATTCATTCACTTTCTTTCAGAATAAAAGGAATCGGCACTAAAAACGACTTGGCGGCCGCCTGCCCATTCTGGCGCGCCGCAACAAACTTCCAGCCGCGCACCGCCTGCATCGCCGCGTTATCCAGCACATCACGCCCGCTGCTTTGGTGCAGCTTGATCTGGCCTGGCAAGCCGCTCTCCAGCACCTCGACATTCAGCACCACCCTGCCCTGCCAACCCATGCGCCGCGCCACCATCGGATAAGCCGGCAAGGGATTGTTCAGGTAAGCCGCCCGATAATCCGGCTCACGGTCCGGCAGCGCTGGCGCGGCATTCACTGGCTGGGCAGGCGAACTTTCCACAGGCGGCGACGAAGCCGGCGTTTCCACAGGCACTTCAGGTGCATCAGGCGCTGCGGCTTGCGTCACAGGCTGCGGTTGGACGGGTATTGGCTGCACTTCAGGCTTCACTGCCGGCTTTACAACCGGCTTCACTACCGGTTCCTGTTTCACCACTCTGGTTTGCGGAGGATTTGGCAACGCCACGCTGATCGACATTTCGCGATGCGCCGGCCTGGATTGGCTGTCCAGCGAGGTATATGACAACAGCACCAACGCATGCGCGAGCACCACCAATGCTACGGCAAGCGAGCGGTCACGCAGCGGCAAATCTGCCTGGTTCATAATATTCATTACTGGTGTGAAGGCCAACGAGCTCATAAGAGCGCCTCTATTTATCAGGGAGCATATTGCTCTTTGATCCACTGTTCCACATTTTTTTTCTCAAGCTCGCCGCTGATGGCGTTTACTTCGCCTTTCGCGCTGAAAAACAAGGTGCGCGGCAATTCGCCCTGCCACTGCCTGTCTATCTCGAAGCGCAAGCGTTCAGTATAACTGTCGGCAAAAACCCATGCCTCGGCCTTGCCCAGGGAATACTTCGCAAGGGTGGCGGCGACCAGTTGATCTTCTTCCGGCGTGTCCGTGGATACCAGCACCAAATCGAGCTTTGGATATTTTTCTGCCATCTCTTTGAACATGGACAGTTCAACCTTGCAATAACTGCAAGTCAACGACCAGAGGTTGACAATGAATGGATTACCCTGCCGTGCGGAAACGATCTGCCGGTAACTGCCGCGGACAAACGGCCTTATTTCCTGGGCAGCCATTGCCGGAGTGAAAGACCATACGGCGAGACACAGCGCCATTAAAAGCCCAGGCCGGTTCATAACCTGTAGGAGCGCGCCCTGCGCGCGACCAAGACCAGACGGCTCGCGCGCAGGGCGCGCTCCTACAGGTAGATCACACGGAATGTGAGTTGCATCAAAGACGCAAGAATCAATCATCACGCTGGCTTGCATGAAAATGTAAACGGTCAACTGCGGTTTTCAGGTTCATTTGGTTTTCGCGCTTATTTCAATCAGGCGATAACCTTCTCTTCTGGTGTTCCATGACAGGTAAACCCGGTTATTATTGCCGATCAGCAGCGGCCAGTCCGACACATCGGAAGTGCTCGCCAGTTTTTCCGGCGCAGACCAGGACTTTCCTCCATCAATGGAATGCATTCCGAAAATGCCGGTGCTCTCCCCGTCGAATTCCTTCCAGGCAAGGTAGACGCGGCTGCCCTGGCTGAGCACATAGGGATGCGCGGGCTGCGCTTCCAGGTTGCCGAAATTCAGCGGGCTGGAAAAGGTCCTGCCCTGGTCGTCCGAATACGCATAGAACAGGCCGCGCCGTTCGGGCGCGTTGTTGAACCAGGCAGCGTGATAAATGCCGTCCGGAGCGATGGAAAGGGATGGTCCGTGATGCGGGCAGGATGAGGTATTCCAGTTCTCGTGACTGAGCCGCACCGGCGCCATTTTGCCGTCCAGCTTGACCAGCGCATGGTCGCGGATATTGGTGTCGTAGATGTGGCGCCATGTGACGACAGGATAATCATCGGTGTCCACGGCCATGACTGTGCGGCAGCATTCACAGACATGGCCGGCAATCCTGACATTGCTGCGGAAACTTACTCCGCCGTCATCCGACATCGCATAATAGATGGCCGAGCCGTTATATTTTTCCCCGCTCTTTTCCGCAGCGCTCTGTTCACGCTTGTCCAGCCATGCGATATAAATTTGCCCCTTGCCGTTCACCGCCATGGAGTCGAAACGATGACTGATGACTTCGCGGTTATCGTTGACGGTAATCGGTGCGGAAAAGCTTTTCCCGCCATCGGTCGAACGGCTGAAACGAATATCGCCGGACATGGGCTTCGCCAACCCCTGCGTATAGGACACATAGGCCACCCCTTTGCGCACAATGATCTTGGGGCGGTTCTCGCCGTCGCCGAGAATGTTCTCCGGCTCAACATTGACCTTGACCGGCTCGCTCCGGGTCACGCCGTGATCGTCCGAATAACTGACGTAGATATGGCGGTCGCGAACAGACGCAAGCCAGAGCCTTCCGTTTTCATCAAAAGATGCGGTGACGGCATAAGAAGGCTTGGCGAGACTGTCCATCCATTTTTTTCCCCGCTCCTGATCAGCAAGCGGCGATGCGCCATGTCCTGCATGGCTTGGCTGGTCAGCCGCCTGAGCCTGCCCGAACCAGATTGCGCCAAGCAATAAGGCTAACGATACCCTGGTCATATGTTTTTCATTCCTGCCACAATTCATTTACAAACTGCCCTTGACCTGCACAATCCATGTGCGCTGAGGATATGGGTGGGCTGCGTAGTATTCCTCGTTGTTCAGGTTGTCCACTCCGACGGACATCGAGAGGCGCTTGTCCAATTTGTAGTTGAACTTGGCGTCCATGACGAAGAACCGGCTCACGCCGCCGTATACGTCACCGTTGGTGTCGCTGTTGTCCAGCAGGTTGAACTGCTTCCCGCTATACCGTCCGGCAAGCGTAAAGTCCATCTCGTCATTGTGATGCCAGGTTGCGGCCAGCGTCGCCCTCCAGTCGGGGATGCGGATCATCTCCTTGCCTACGCTCGCCGGATTCTTGCTGTTCGCAAGAATCTCGGAATCGGCAAAGGTTACGCTGCCGGTCAGATCCAGCCTCTGCATGAATGCATTGCGCCGCTGCATGCTCGTTTCCACGCCGCGAACGCGAACCTTGTCAACGTTCTGGATGTTTGTCACCGACGGAGTCACGGTCGTGTTGGTCTGGCGCGTCAGATAATCGGTCACGTTATCCTGGAAAAGCGAAACACGCAGGTTGCCGTCGCCAAGATCGCGTTCGGCAGCCAGTTCGCCCGCCAGTATCTTTTCCGGCTTGAGATTGGGATCATTGTTGATGATGGAGGTGCCGGAGATCGACCCCTGGAACAGTTCGGTGACAGTGGGGAAACGCGCCGCGCGGGAAAGGGAGCCGCGCAACAGCCATTTTTCCGTCGCTACCCATGAAAGAGAAAGTTTCGGCGAGGAAAAGTTTTCCTTGCGCTCCGTATAGGACTGGGTCGTTGTCGTGTTCGTCATGGTACCGCTGAAGGCGCGCCATTGTTCATGGCGCAGCCCCAGGGTCAACTTCATGTCCTGCCCCATCTGGATCGCATCCTGAACATACAAGCCCTGGGTTGCGGTTTTGCCTGAATTGCCGGCACTGACGGTTGTTGCGTTCCCCGCAAGCCAGTCGGTGTTCGCGTAAGTCCGGTCACTGAGGGTATGCTGGTCGTGATGGTAGCCGAATGCCACATCGTGCCCGCGACTGCCGCGTTCCGGGCGCCAATCCGCGCGCACATCCGCCGTATGCCAGCCGGTGCCATCCAGAAACTGAACCTGCCCCGCACCGCCGGCCGATGCAGCCGGCAACGCAACGGCAGGTTTGCGCGTGGTGTCCTTGCCAAATGTGTATTTCGTCAGCGCCGCTTCGAATGCCCAGTCGCTTTCCTGTTTCTGGTCGTAACGCCAGGCCAGGCTGTTCATCAAGTGTTCTTCAATGCGTTTGCTGGGCTGCATCGCCGTGTTTGCCAGCGTGTATCTGAAACCGCCGATGTCCACACTGCCGCTATAGACGGGATTGCCCGCCGCATCGCGCAAGTAGCTTTGCACGCTGACATCGGAATCGCTCTGCCAGTAACCCAGCGTGTAAGTGAGCCGCGAGCCGGGAGAAATATCGTAGGCGAGCTTGATCTTGGCATTATCCTGGAGGTTGTGGTCAATGCCGGTTGCGCCGAAGACGACGCGGTCGGCGCCCTTCACATCCTTATCCCAATGGTAGCCGGTTACCGCAGTTTCGCCGCCTGATAGCGCTGTCGTCGAACGGGCAGCCGTTGCAAACGACATCGGATGCCCCGTGTTGCTCAAATGCCCGAAGCTGAACGACCAGCGCAAATTATCGTGCCGGTTGCCCAGAAATGCGCCCAGGCGCGAGCCATTGTAGGATTCATCGCTGCCGTAGAGCTTGAATGACTGGGAAAAGGCCTGTGCATCTGCATAAGCTTCAAACTTTTCCGGCATTCTGGACTTCATGACCATGACCACGCCGGCCGCGTTGCCCGCGTAGGCGGCGGAATGCGCGCCATAGCTTACGTCAACGCGCTCGATTTCCTGCGGGGAAACAAACCACCAGCGCGGGGCGAAACTGTAGGAGTTGCCGAGCAGCATGGACACCAGGACATTGTCCGCATAGACAAGGGAGCGTGCGCTGTCGAGCGTGCCCGCATTGCGCGAGGCGAGAATGGCGTTACGGTCGCCGATGTAGCGTTTGCGGATCTGGACGCTCGGCAGATACTTCACCGCATCCTCGGTGTTGATGACGTTGGTGCTTTCGATCAATTGCCTGGTGGCCGCCTCAGTTGATGTCGTGATGTTCCTGAAAGCGGCCGGACGATCACCATAGACGCTGACCTCGTCGAGCAACTGCGGCTCTTCTGCCGAATATGACGTTTGATTGAACCCCAGCGAGAGTATCGTGAATACACTAAACGCGGACAACTTATTGGCTTTCATTCCCTCTCCCCTGACTTGTAACGAGAAATATCAATGAGAAGCGAATGCTACAGAACAGAAAGTCTGCCGGGGTGCGGCATATTGTCGCACCCCGGTATTGGCGGTGCGTTCGGCGCACCTCAAAACATAAATGCCCCGCATGGTGAACATGAGGGGCGTCAATACTGTTCGGTTAACCGTTCGTGGTGAGCTTGTCGAACCACCAGCCACTAACCCAGAGTCCTTCGACAAGCTCAGGACGAACGGAATTTTTCTTAACCTAACAGTATTGTGAGGGGCGTTTAACAGTGGCGCAGCAAACTAGCGGAAAAATCAGACCGCTATTTTCTTGCACTCATTGAAGCAGGCCGCGCAGGAATCCGCCGTTTGTTTGCAGATTTCGTGCTCTTTCTCGAACTTGCGGCACTCCTTTTCACAATCAGTGCAAACGTCCATTACAACCCTGGCCATTTTGGGAAGATGCGCGGAATTATAATTGGCGAGATGCTCGATTGCGCTGCATGAGGCAATCATTTCAGGGCGCCTCTATTAATTCAAAATCCTAAGCGAGACAAGGCGCGAAAGAAATTTTAGCGCGCCGCATCTGTTTGATATGTAAGCGGTCAAATTTGTTGAGCAACGCCGTATCGCGACGGAGGTTGGATTAATAGAGGTGCCCTTCACTGACACGCATGGCGCATACAGCCATCCCCTTGTTTTCACC
>JANLIB010000246.1 GCA_024653675.1 Gallionella sp.
GGGTGTGACCCGCCCTACATAATGCCGTCACATCGCCGGAACAAATAGGCAGCATCGAATATCCAATAATCCCGGATCAAGTCAAGCAGGGTGCTCCGGTTCCGCATCCGGCGGACTATTGCCGTTTTTAAGCAATCCGGAATAGCATTGAGGCGCGGCTCGTTGTTGTGCTGTTTGTGGTATCGCGTTAAAGTGCGCCAGCAAAGCAAAAAACAAATCGGGAGAGCTTCAATGATGGCGTTAACCTTGCTGGCGGTACTGGCGATTTTCATGTTGCTCGCGTTTTACCGCGCTTCGATCACCAGTTGGGTGCTGGCGATCATGGTGATCGTGCCGGTGATCGCGATCCAGGCGAGCTTTCCGGATGAGGTGCTGATGGTGATCGGCGCCGCGCTGTTTGTGTTCATCGTGTTCTTCGGCATTCCTTTCATGCGCCGCAATGTGATCAGCGGCACGGTGCTAAAAATTTTCCGCAAGATACTCCCGCAGATATCGGCCACCGAGCAGGAGGCGATCGATGCCGGCACGGTATGGTGGGATGGCGAGTTGTTCAGCGGCAATCCGGATTGGGCCAAACTGCTGTTGTTCCCGAAGTGCGCGTTGAGCGCCGAGGAGCAAGCCTTCCTCGATAATGAGGTTGAACAGTTGTGCGCGATGCTGGACGACTGGGACATCACCCACAATCGCGCCGATCTGCCGCCCGAGGTCTGGCAGTTCATCAAGAGCAAGGGTTTCTTCGGCATGATCATTCCGAAGCGCTACGGCGGGCTGGAATTTTCCGCGCAGGCGCATTCGGCGGTGGTGTGCAAAGTTGGCTCGCGCAGCGGCACGGCTTGCGTGACGGTGATGGTGCCGAATTCGCTGGGTCCTGCGGAATTGTTGTTGCACTACGGCACGGACGAGCAGAAGGAAAAATATCTGCATCGCCTCGCCAAGGGACTGGAAGTGCCCTGTTTCGCATTGACCGGCCCGTTCGCCGGTTCCGATGCCGGCGCGATTCCCGATTACGGTGTGGTGTGCCACGGTGAATTTGCCGGGCGGCAGAATGTGCTGGGAATCCGCCTGACCTGGGAGAAGCGCTATATCACGCTGGCGCCGGTGGCGACGCTGCTCGGTCTCGCGTTCAAGCTGTACGACCCGGACCGTTTGCTCGGCGGCGAAACCGATCGCGGCATCACGCTCGCATTGATACCCACCGATACGCCGGGCGTGCGCATCGGCCGCCGCCACTTCCCGCTGAACTCCGCCTTCCTGAACGGACCGACGCAGGGCAGCGACGTGTTCATTCCGATGGATTACATCATCGGCGGCACGACACGCGTGGGACAGGGCTGGCGCATGCTGATGGAATGCCTGGCGGCAGGACGTTCGATCTCGCTGCCGGCCAGCAGCATCGGCGGCATGAAGCTGGTCGCGCGCACCAGCGGGGCGTATTGCCGGGTGCGCAAGCAGTTCAAGGTGCCGATCGGAAAATTCGAGGGCGTTGAAGAATCACTGGCGCGTATCGGCGCGCACACCTACATGGTGGATGCGGCGCGCAGTTTGACCGCCCTGGCGATTGATTTGGGTGAAAAGCCCTCGGTGATTTCGGCGATCATCAAATACCATGCCACGGAACGTTGCCGCATCCTCATCAACGACGCGATGGACGTGCATGGCGGCAAGGGCATCTGCTTGGGCAAGGACAATTATCTGGGGCGTTTTTATCAGCAGATGCCCATTGCCATTACCGTGGAAGGCGCGAATATCCTGACGCGAACGCTGATGATCTTCGGCCAGGGGGCGATCCGTTCCCATCCTTATGTGCTGAAGGAAATAGCCGCCGCGCACGATCATGACCACCGGCGCGCCCTGCATCAATTCGACGAGGCGCTGTTCGGCCACATCAGCTTCGCCCTGAGCAACACCGTGCGCAGCTTCCTGTTCGGCTTGAGCGCGGGACGCGGGGTGGGCGTTCCAGGGGGAAGCGCGACCCGCCGTTACTACCAGCAACTGACGCGCTTTTCGGCGGCCTTTGCATTGAGCGCGGACTTGTCCATGGCGGTGCTGGGCGGCACGCTGAAGCGGCGCGAGAAGATTTCCGCGCGCCTGGGCGATGTGCTGAGTTTGATGTATCTGTGCTCGGCGGCGCTGAAACGCTTCGAGGATGATGGCCGTCCCGATGAAGACCTGCCGTTGCTGCACTGGGCGATGCAGGATGCGCTGTACAGGATCCAGCAGGCATTCGATGGCGTGATGCAGAATTTCCCGAATGCATTGGTGCGCCGGCTGCTGCGCGTGCTGATCTTTCCGGCCGGCAAATGCATCGCGCCGCCATCCGATCACCTCGGGCATGAGATCGCCACCTTGCTGATGCAGCCCGGCGCTGCGCGCGATCGCTTGACCGCGGGGATATACATTCCAGACGACGAGCAGGATGCAGTCGGCGCGCTGGAAGCCGCCCTCGCCAGCACGCTGTTATGCGAACCGCTGCAAGCTGCGGTGGAAGAGGCGCGCAAGGC
>JANLIB010000268.1 GCA_024653675.1 Gallionella sp.
GCGCGTATCCACCAATCCGCCGAGGCAATCCATTGGTGGAAACGCTACGCTTTTTCCACCCTACATTAACCTGATTTAGATTTGCTTGGAAAACTGCGCTAACGCTTGATCTACGATATATTCTTGTCACAAATTGCGAAGACTTAACTGATAAGACTAATGGATTATCTCGGTTAAAGGGCACAGGCCGGTCATCGGCGGTCTCACAACTCAGGCTCAAAGAGTCCCACAGGACAACATGCCCACTACCCTGGCCGGCTGGCTGACCTATCTCGAATCCCTCCACCCCAAAACCATCGCGCTCGGACTGGAGCGCGTGGCGCAAGTCAAACAGCGGCTGAATCTTCAGCCTGATTTCCCTGTCATCACGGTCGGCGGCACCAACGGCAAAGGCTCGGTGTGCGCGATGCTGGAGTCCATCCTGCACGCTGCCGGATACCGCGTCGGCTGCTATACCTCGCCGCATCTGCTGAATTACAACGAGCGCGTGCGCATCGGCAAGCAGCAGGCGAGCGATGCGGAGTTGTGCGCTTCGTTTGAGAAAATCGAACAGGCGCGCGGCGCCGTTTTACCGGACATGCGAGAGATTCCGCTCACATACTTTGAGTTCGGCACGCTGGCAGCGATGCAAATTTTCATTGAAAAGAAAGTGGATGTTGCGATACTTGAAGTGGGGCTGGGTGGCAGGCTGGATGCGGTGAATGTGTTCGACAACGATTGCGCAGTGGTTGCCAGTGTGGACATCGACCATACCGATTATCTCGGTGAGACGCGCGAGCAGATCGCTTACGAGAAGGCGGGCATCTTCCGTAAAAGCCGTGCGGCGATCTGCGCGGACAGCGATGTGCCGCTGGCGATGGAAGAATACGCCGGGAAAATCGGCGCGCAGCTTTGGCGGATAGGAAATGAATTTGGTTTTGCAGAGTGTTCCCCCACCCCAACCCCTCCCCCGGAGGGAGAGGGGCTTTTGCATCCCTCTCCCTCCGGGGGAGGGCCAGGGAGGGGGAGAGGGCAGTGGAACTACCGCAGCAAGGCCGGCACGCGCAGCTCGCTGCCGTACCCGGCCTTGCGCGGCGCGTTCCAGTTGCACAATGCCAGCGCAGCGCTGGCGGCGCTGGATGCGATGAAAGAACGTTTGCCGGTGAGCATGGATGCGGTGAGACGCGGCTTGAACGAAGTGCAACTGGCGGGGCGTTTCCAGATGGCGCCGGGCAAGCCGGCGCTGATCCTTGACGTGGCGCACAATCCTCATGCGGCGCGCGCGCTGGCGCAGAATCTCTCCGGCCTGCCGGCGTGCCCGCGCACTTACGCGGTGTTCGCGATGCTCAAGGACAAGGATATCGCGGGCGTGGCGAAGGCGCTCGATCCGTATATTGATACATGGCTGGTGGCGGGCATAGACGCGCCGCGCGGGGCTGCTGCACAGGAACTGGAGCATGTGTTGCAACAGTGCATGGTGCGCGGCGATATTCAAACCTTCGGAAGCATCACCGAAGCGGTGAGTTATGCCTGTAACGCGGCAGGCGAAAATGATAGAATCGCTGCCTTCGGATCATTTTACACAGTGGCGGAAGTGATGCGCGCACGAGGGCTTCGAGTTTTGTAGGATGGGTGGAGCGCAGCGATACCCATCAATTTATTAGCATGGTGCGATGGGTATCGCTACGGAAAAATTTAGGGGTTTACCAAAGAATGGCAAAACGGCTAACGGACGATGAACAGAATCTCAGACGCAAGGCGCGCCGGCGCCTGATAGGAGCGGTCGCACTCACGCTGGCGGTGGTGGTTGTGCTGCCGATGGTGCTGGACAGCGAACCCAAACCTGCCGGGCAGGACATCGATCTGCGCATTCCGGATCCGGACAAGGCCGGGGAGTTTATTCCCGGCGTGGCGGTTCCCCTTGAGCCGGTTTCCACCGGTATGTCAGCTACAGACAAAACTGGCAGCAGCGCATCAGCCGGTTCGGCAGTCGCTATCCCGCCTGCGCCAGCAGCAGTTGATAAAGAGGTTGCCGTGGCGGAAGCGCCGGGCAAAGGGCAGCCCGCCATCAACAAGCCGGCAAAATCCAGCGCCGTGGACAAGCCGTCCGAAGCGGATTCCGAAAGCTTTGTCGCGCAAGTAGGCGCATATTCCAACGCCGATACCGCAAAACAGGAATTGAACAAATTGAAAAAATGGGGCTTCAAGGCCTACACCGAAAAAACCGGCGACACGATACGGGTGCGCGTGGGACCCTATGCCGAGCGCGAAAAGGCCGAGAAGGCGCGGTTGTTGCTGGAAAAACACGGGCTGCAACCTGTGGTCATGAGCGCGAAATGACCGGATTTGATTTTGTCGTACTGACAATATTGCTGGTTTCGTTGTTGATCGGTTTGTGGCGCGGCTTGCTTTATGAGGTGTTGTCATTGCTGGGTTGGCCGATAGCGTTTGTTTTGAGCAGGTTGTCCGCCGATAGCGTTGCTCCGCTGCTGCCCATGATTGAGGAAACGATGCGCATCGCGGCGGCTTACGCGCTGGTGTTCATCGCCGCATTGATCGCGTGGGGCATAATGACCAGGATGATCGCCAAGTTGCTGAAGGCGATGGGGTCGGACTGGACGGACAGGGCGATGGGCGGGGTGTTCGGAGTGGTGCGCGGCGGGCTGGTGGTGCTCGTCCTGACCTGGCTGGCCGGTTTGACGCACGTTCCGGAGCAGCAATTCTGGCGTGGCGCGCTGACGAGCAAGACATTGGAGGATATCGCGCTGCTGACAAAATCGTGGCTGCCCGGCGATGTCGAGAAGCGCATGCATTTCAGGTCACGCAAGGACGCCTCTATTAATTCAAAATCCTAAGCGAGACAAGGCGCGAAAGAAATTTTAGCGCGCCGCATATATTTGATATGTAAGCGTTAAAATTTGTTGAGCAACGCCGTATCGCGACGGAGTTTGGATTAATAGAGGTGCCCGCAATTGATTTCCGGGCATTAACTTTTGGGATAAAACCATGTGCGGCATACTCGGAGTGATCTCGCAGTCGCCGGCCAATCAACTGCTGTATGACGGCCTGCAAGTCTTGCAGCATCGCGGGCAGGACGCCGCCGGCATCGCGACGCTGGACAACCATACTTTCCACCTGCACAAGGACAACGGACTGGTGCGCGACGTGTTCCGCACCCGCAACATGCGCGCGTTGATCGGTAATGCGGGGATCGCGCATGTGCGCTATCCCACAGCCGGTTCTGCGGTGGATCACAACGAAGCGCAACCGTTCTATGTGAATTCCCCGTTCGGCATCGTGCTCGGCCATAACGGCAACCTGACCAACGCCGATGAATTGAAAGAGCAGTTGTTCGTGGAGGATCTGCGCCATGTCAACACCAATTCCGATTCGGAAGTGCTGCTCAATGTGCTGGCGCACGAATTGCAGAACAAATCCAGGCAATACCGCCTCGATCCGAAAACGATCTTTGCGGCGGTGTCCGGCGTGCATCAGCGCTGTCACGGCGCATATGCGGTGGTGGCGATGATCGCGGGCTACGGTCTGCTGGCGTTCCGCGACATCTTCGGCATCCGCCCGCTGGTGATCGGCGTGAACGAAACGGCGCAGGGCAAGGAATATCTGGTCGCATCGGAAAGCGTGGCGCTCGATACGCTGGGCTTCAAGTTCCTGCGCGACATCGCCCCCGGCGAAGCGGTGTTCGTGGATTTCAACGGCAAGCTGCACAGCCAGCAATGCAGCGACAAGGCCAGCCTGAACCCGTGCATTTTCGAGTATGTCTATCTGGCGCGCCCGGACTCGGTGATCGACGGCGTGTCGGTGTACGAGACGCGCCTGTACATGGGCGAATATCTGGCCGACAAGCTGAAGCGCACTTGGGGAAAATTGGATATCGACGTAGTGATCCCGATCCCGGATTCCAGCCGTCCCAGCGCGCTGCAACTGGCGAACCGCCTCAAGATCCCGTTCCGTGAGGGATTTGTAAAGAACCGTTACATCGGCCGCACTTTCATCATGCCGGGGCAGGCGATGCGCAAGAAATCGGTGCGCCAGAAATTGAATGCGATCGGCGTCGAATTCAAGGGCAAGAATGTGCTGCTGGTGGACGATTCCATCGTGCGCGGCACCACCAGCCGCGAGATCGTGCAGATGGCGCGCGATGCCGGCGCGCTGAAAGTGTATTTCGCCTCAGCCGCGCCGCCGGTGCGTTTTCCCAATGTGTACGGCATCGACATGCCCAGCCGCCGCGAGCTGATCGCCACCGGACGCAGCGATGAACAAATCTGCCGCGAGATAGGCGCGGATAATCTGATCTACCAGGATCTGGATGATCTCAAGTCGGCGGTGCGCAAAGCCAACCCCGGCATCACGAATTTTGACGCATCCTGTTTTGACGGCATCTACATCACCGGCGACATCACACCGTATTATCTGGACGTGGTCGAAGCCATGCGCGGCAGCGGGGAAGCCAACAAGCAGATGGACGATGACCAGATGGAATTGAATCTGGCGGTGAGCGCCACCTCAATGTGAGGTAGCGTGCGCTGTGCGCACGACCCTTCTTGAATACCGTGCGCACAGCGCACGCTACGGTTATTTTGAAGTAATAAATACAGCTAAAGCGAGGGAAACCCGGTTTAGCTCTGCATAGCCAATCGGCTAGGCTGTCAAAAGACGACAGCCAAGTCGCTGGTTAGCGCCAAGCTATCCGGGTTTTTGCATTTCAGGAGATCATTGTGTCGGAACAGAACTATCAACCGGAAACCCTGGCAGTGCACGGCGGAACGGTGCGCAGCCAGTTTGGCGAACACAGCGAGGCGCTGTTTCTGACCTCCAGTTTCGTGTTCGAGAATGCCGCGCAAGCTGCCGCGCGTTTCATCGGCGAGCAGCCGGGCAACATCTATTCGCGCTTCACCAATCCGACCGTGACGATGTTCGAAGAACGGCTCGCCGCGATGGAAGGCGCGGAGCAATGCGTCGCCACTGCCTCCGGCATGTCGGCGATCCTGGCGTGCGTGATGGGGCTGCTCAAGGCGGGTGACCACATCGTCGCCTCGCAGAGCATCTTCGGCGCATCGGTCAACCTGTTCAATAATGTCATCGGGAAATTTGGCGTGGCGACCACTTATGTTTCTGCCACGGACGTGTCCGAGTGGCAGGCGGCGGTACGCCCCAACACCAGGCTGTTGTTCCTGGAGACGCCATCCAATCCGCTCACCGAGATCTCCGACATCGCGGCGGTCGCCTCAGTGGCGAAGGGTTGCGGCGCGCTGCTGGCGGTGGACAACTGTTTCTGCACGCCGATTTTGCAACGCCCGCTGGATCTGGGCGCGGACATCGTGATCCAGTCCGCGACCAAATATATCGACGGGCAGGGGCGCGTGCTGGGCGGCGCGGTGCTGGGCAGCAGGAAGAACATGGAAGGCGTGTACGGTTTCTTGCGCACCGCCGGTCCGACGATGAGCGCGTTCAACGCCTGGGTGCTATTGAAAGGCCTGGAGACGCTCAAGCTGCGCATGGACGCGCACAGCGCCAATGCGCTGGAACTGGCGCGCTGGCTGGAAGCGCAGCCGAATGTGGCGCGGGTTTTTTATCCGGGTTTGCCATCGCATCCGCAACATAAGCTGGCGCTGCGCCAGCAGAAGACCGGCGGCGGCATCGTGTCGTTCGAGGTCGCGTCGTCTCCGGGGTGCGGCAAGGCAGCCGCATGGCGGGTGATCGACAATACCAGGCTGTTGTCCATCACCGCCAACCTGGGCGACACCAAGACCACCATCACCCATCCGGCCACCACCACCCACGCGCGCATCTCGCCGGAAGCACGCGCGGCGGCGGGCATCACGGATGGACTGATCCGCATTGCGGTGGGTCTGGAAGCGGTCGTGGACATACAGGCCGATCTGGCGCGCGGATTAAACAAATGACCGTGTAGGGGCGCAATTCATTGCGCCCAACCTAACCGGGCGCGATAAATCTCGCCCCTACGATTCGGAACGGTGATGAATATATTGGCAAATCAAGTTGGTGCTGCACTGAAATCGCACGGCTTGATGCTGGCAACCGCCGAGTCCTGCACCGGCGGCGGGGTCGCGCAGGCGATCACCGATGTGGCAGGCAGTTCCGCATGGTTCGAGCGCGGCTTCGTCACATATTCCAATCTGGCCAAACAACAGATGCTGGGCGTGAGTGTAGCGACACTCAAGCAACACGGTGCGGTGTCCGAAGCAGTGGTGCGCGAGATGGTGGCGGGTGCGTTGCAACACAGTGCGGCACAAGTGGCATTGGCGGTGAGCGGCATCGCCGGACCGGACGGCGGCACGGCGGACAAACCGGTCGGTACGGTATGGTTCGCTTGGGGGATCAAGGATGGCGCGACCCATGCGCAACGCCATCAGATAGCCGGGAACCGGGCTGAAGTGCGCGACCTGGCGGTGCATATCGCCTTGCAAGGCGTGGTTAACCTGTTGAATAAACGCGCAGAAATAGTATAAATCAAAAAAGAACGAACGTTCTGTACAAGTGCAGAATGTTGTGCCATAATCTTTTCACCAATTTCTAAAGGAGAAAAAAATGGACGACAACAAGACCAAAGCACTTGCCGCAGCACTGGGGCAAATCGAAAAGCAGTTCGGCAAAGGCTCGATCATGCGCCTCGGCGAACATGACGTGGCGCGCGACATACAAGTCGTGTCCACCGGTTCGCTGGGACTGGACATCGCGCTGGGCGTGGGCGGCTTGCCGCGCGGCCGAGTGATCGAGATCTACGGCCCGGAATCGTCCGGCAAGACCACGCTGGCCTTGCAGGTGATCGCCGAGATGCAGAAACTGGGCGGCACGGCGGCTTTCATCGACGCGGAACATGCGCTCGATCCGCAATACGCGCAGAAACTCGGCGTAAAGGTCGAAGACCTGCTGATCTCGCAGCCGGACAACGGCGAGCAGGCGCTGGAGATCACCGACATGCTGGTGCGTTCCGCCTCGGTGGACGTGGTGGTGATCGATTCGGTCGCCGCTCTGACACCCAAGGCCGAGATCGAAGGCGAGATGGGCGATGCGCAAATGGGTCTGCATGCGCGCCTGATGTCGCAAGCCTTGCGCAAACTGACCGGCAACATCAACCGTTCCAACACGCTGGTGATCTTTATCAATCAGATCCGCATGAAGATCGGCGTGATGTTCGGCAATCCTGAGACCACCACCGGCGGCAACGCGCTCAAGTTCTACGCTTCGGTGCGCCTGGATATCCGCCGCATCGGCGCGATCAAGAAAGGCGACGAAGTGATCGGCAACGAAACGCGCGTCAAGGTGGTGAAAAACAAAGTCGCACCGCCGTTCCGCGAGGCGCTGTTCGATATCCTGTACGGCGAAGGCATCTCGCGCGAAGGCGAAATCATCGACCTGGGCGTGCAGCACAAACTGGTGGAAAAAGCCGGCGCCTGGTACGCCTACAAGGGCGAAAAGATCGGCCAGGGCAAGGACAATGCGCGTGAATACCTGAAAGAGAATCCTGAAATCGCGCGCGAGATCGAAAACAAAGTGCGCGAGGCGGTCGGTGTGGCGCTGCTCGAAACCGGCGAAAAACCTGTCCTGAAAGTCGTTGAGAAAAAAGCCTGAAATCAGCCTGCGCGCGCGGGCTTTGCAATATCTTGCGCGCCGCGAATACAGCCGTGCCGAGTTGCGCGGCAGGTTGCTGCCGCATGTGCAAGCGGACGAAGATTTCGAACAGGGATTTGATTCCTCTGGCCATGTAAATCTGGATGCGCTCCTGGATGACCTGGCCGCGCGCGGCTGGCTGTCCGATGAGCGCGCTGCAGCTCAATTGGTACACGCCAGACGCAGCCGTTTCGGCACTCAGCGTATCACCCACGAGTTGCGCCAGAAAGGTATCGCGGAAGAATTGATTAGCGCTGCGTTGCCGGGATTGAAAGAAGGCGAACTGGAAGCAGCGCGCGAGGTGTGGAAAAAGAAATTCGGTATCGCGCCACAAGACGCAAAGGAAAAAGCCAAACAAGTGCGCTTCCTGCAATCACGCGGGTTTTCGATGGATGTGATCTTCAAAGCGCTGCGACTTGATGATTAAGGAGACTTGCTTTAGGCAGCATAGCTTGGCGGATACCATGTCGCCTGAATTAAATTATATTCTTCCCACAAACCTAGAGTTCAGCGTGACCAAATGAGCAACCAACCGAAATTATTCTTACCCGCGCCAGACGGTAGCGGCCACAAAATCGAAATCGCTCACAACGGCTCTGTAGTGATCGTGGGAGCCAATGGTTCAGGAAAAAGTCGGCTTGGCGCTTGGATAGAAAAAAATACGGGGGCAGATGTAATCGTTCATCGTATATCCGCACAACGTGCTCTTGATTTGCCGGACTATGCAGTTATGAAGTCACTTGAGCAATCCAATAACGACTTGCTATGGGGAAATGAAAATTCCCAATACGCTAACCAAGCGAACAAGTGGGGGCATCGTTGGGGCGGTCGCCCTGAAACTCACATGCAAAATGACTATGGTAAGGTTCTATCTACGCTGTTTGCAAGAAGTGCAGATAGAGACAAGAAGCATACGAAGGCAACTCGAGAAACAGGAAAATACATAGAGGTACCGGACGCACCGATTGACGCACTGATTAAGCTATGGAATGAAATCCTTCCTCATAGAACAATATTGCTCGATGATGGTAAGGTAAGCGTAAGGCATGTATCTCTTGGAAAGGAGTATCACGGCAAAGAAATGAGCGACGGCGAGAGGGTGGCGCTGTACTTAATGGGGCAATGTTTGTGCGCGCCATCCGGCTCAATTCTGGTCATTGATGAGCCAGAAATCCATCTGCACTCATCAATCATGCAGGCATTGTGGAACAAACTTGAGGAAGCACAACCAGACTGTTTATTCGTCTACATAACGCATGATCTGAATTTTGCGTCTACTCGTGTAAGCACCACCAGTATCTGGGTGAAGGAATTTGATGGGGCAAGCAAATGGTCTTGGGAGGTTGTGCCAGAGATTGACGAGTTCCCTGAAAGTCTTCTGCTCGAGTTGCTTGGAAATAGACGAACTATTGTCTTTGTTGAAGGCGAGAAAGGCGGAAAGGATCATTCTATCTATCAGTCAGTTTACAGAAATTACCACGTGGTTCCGAGAAGCGGCTGTCAGCGGGTGATCGAATCCGCAAGAGCATTGCGGCTTAACGAAGCATTTCACCACATCAGTGTTTTTGGTCTCATCGATAGAGATTACAGAACTGAAGCCGAGATTCAGGGTTTGGCTAATTCTGGCGTACACTGTATTGATGTAGCGGAGATTGAGAATATTCTTCTCAATGAAGAAACGCTGCGCTTTGTAGCAAAGAACCAACTACTTGATCCTGATGATGTGGTTGTGCGCGCAACTGCTATGGCAATGGATATGCTTAAAAACGAGATTGAACGGCAAGCTTCGTTAAGGACATACAGGGTAATTGAAAATAGGCTAAGTCAACTAGGCACTAAGCCAGTAGGTTTGGATGCTATTAAAAAATCAATCGCAGACTCCGCAGCCTCTATCGATGTCGATACAATATTTGCTGAAAACTTAAAGCTCTACACTGATTTATCGACCGCTGGCAAACTGAATGAAATTCTGAAGTTCTACAACAACAAAGGATTGGTTCCGAATATCTGTTCAATTTTTGAATTAGGCAAGAACGGCTACGAGAAGCTAGTTCTACGGATGTTGAATTCCAATGAACGGGATGCCGTCTTAAATGGGCTTAAACAATATGTTCCTGCGATATAACTACTCGCTCAATTCGGTCGCGTTGAAGCGTGTCAGTTAACTCCGCTTGGAGCCACCAAGACAGTAACTGCGACAGCCGGAGCAATACCGATGAACGAGTGGAATCATGATGCCTAGACGGATCAATGCGGACAAGCCGCACCTCTGGAAGACCGACATCGCGGCTTCCGTTGACCAGTTCAACCAGTGGTTCATGCGCTTCGCACCTGAGGCGTTTCGCTCGACACGCGTCAAGACTACCGGGCATGTGAAAACTGCATTGCTCGCCACCAACGACCTGCGCAGTATCGACGCCACTACACTCAAGGACAATCCGAGTGCGCTGTCAACGCTCCGCATGTGTACGGCTCCGCCACTGGCCGTGGACCGCTTGATCGGCTTGGCAGACGCGAGCAAGAACCTCGTCGGTCGAATGGAAGATGGCAAGCTCCCGACTAGGATGAATGCTGCCGAATTGAATGCGGAGTTGACCAAACTCTGCCGCATCATTTCAAGGCTCTTGGATCGTGACATATTCCCGTGGCTGGGTGCCGCGAAAGGCCCTACCGATCACGAACGTAACCGAGCATCAACGATTGTCGCTGACCGCCTGTGCAGCGCCGTGGCAAACCCGATCATTCGCAACGCCCAGGAACAGCGACAACTCAAACTCGTGGGCGATTGGCTCGACGCACGAGGCTACCGCAAGCAAGGCCATCCCAGTGGGAAGCCGCTGACCGAAATGGAAGCCGCGACGTATACATTCCGCATGAACCTTGCGGTCGGCAAGGAACTTAAGGTAAATATTCCGGTTGATGTGGTGATTCAGCCCAAGAAACTACGCAAGGATCGGCTGCCGATCCTGATCGAAGCCAAGTCGGCGGGTGATTTCACCAACACCAACAAGCGGCGCAAAGAAGAAGCCACCAAGATCCATCAGCTTCAGGCTGCCTATGGTGAAAGCGTGCCGTTCGTGCTGTTTCTCTGCGGCTACTTTGGCAGCGACTACTTGGGCTACGAAGCCGCCGAGGGCATCGATTGGGTCTGGGAGCATCGCATTGATGATCTTGTGAAACTGGGACTGTGAGTCGCATGATTACTTACGAGGACAACTTGGTTGAATCACAGCGACAAGTAATTCAGGCTGAGATCGACACGCGCAAGTCGGCAGTGGAGAGGAATCGTCTTGGGCAGTTCGCAACGCCTAACGCCCTCGCTGTCGATATTGCTCGCTATGTCCAATCGGTTCTCGGTCAGACCAAAGAAAGTATTCGCTTCGCCGACCCTTCGATCGGCTCGGGCAGTTTCTTTTCTGCGGCGCTCGCTGTCTTCGGCTCCAAGCGAATCAGCAGCGCCGTCGGGGTCGAGCTTGATCCTGCATTCGCCGACGCGGCCCGCAATCTGTGGACCAATGCCGGGCTTGAGGTTGTGCGTGGCGATTTCACACGAGTCGTTGCTAACGGCTCATGCCCACCCGCGCCCAATGTCATCTTGGCGAACCCGCCCTACGTCCGACACCATCACATGAGTCGAGAGGACAAGGAGCGCCTCCAAGCCCTCACGTTCAAGATGGCCGGAGTTGAAGTTAATGGTCTTGCGGGCATGTACGTCTACTTTCTTTTGCTTGCCACGGCGTGGATGGAAGACGGTGGAATCGCCGCGTGGCTTATCCCATCGGAGTTCATGGACGTCAACTATGGCGCGGTACTCAAAGGCTTTCTCGCGGACCGCGTAACGCTTATCCGCGCTCACCGCTTTGACCCTGACGATGTTCAGTTCGGTGACGCCCTTGTGTCGTCGGTCGTGCTGGTGTTCCGCAAGATGCCGCCCGCCGCCGCTCATGCCGTCGAGTTCACCTTCGGCGGCACACTGGCCGAGCCGCACGCCCGCGACCTCGTCCCGCGTGAACGATTGCGCGAGTCTCGCAAGTGGACCGTGTACCCGAGTCACGCCAAGAACGACCGACACACGCTTAGCGACGGTAAAGGCCCGATGCTAGGCGACTTCTTCCGCGTCCAGCGGGGCATTGCCACCGGCTGCAACAAGTTTTTTGTGCTCGATCGCGCAGACGCGAAGAGCCTCGGACTTCCGGGCAAGTACCTTCGCCCGATCCTTCCCAGCCCGCGCCACCTTAAGACCACGAGCATCGATGCTGACGGTGACGGCTACCCCCTTCTCGACCGCCAGCTGTGTGTAATCGATTGCAACCTGCCCGAGCCGATGGTCGAGGCCAATCACCCGGCACTTTGGGAATACCTGCAAACCGCCCAGTCGCTTGGCATCATGGATGGTTATCTGATTGGCAAGCGCAACCCGTGGTACAGGCAGGAACAACGAGAGCCTACCCCGTTTCTCTGCACATACATGGGCCGTGGCTCTGACGACAAGCAGCCGTTCCGCTTCATCTGGAACCGCTCGAAGGCAATTGGAACCAATCTCTACCTGATGCTTTACCCGCAGGACAGCCTCGCGGCGATGCTTCGCCTACATCCTGACCGTGCTGGAACTGTCCACGCTTTGCTCGGTCAAGTCACTGGCCATGAACTCCGGGGCGAAGGCAGGGTATACGGTGGCGGTTTGAACAAGATTGAGCCGAGCGAACTGGCACGCATTTCCGCAGCATCGTTTGTCGAACTTTGGCCGGAGATCAGGTCCGACGCGCAGCCACAGAGAAGACTCTTCGGCTAAGCCGTGGGATAAGCGCAGTGGCCTAACAGAATGAGATGGGGTCAAGCCCGGATTCCTCACAAACGATATTAAGGGCGCCTCTATTAATTCAAAATCCTAAGCGAGACAAGGCGCGAAAAAAATTTTAGCGCGCCGCATATATTTGATATGTAAGCGTTAAAATTTCTTGAGCAACGCCGTATCGCGACGAAGTTTGGATTAATAGAGGTGCCCTTAAGGTGGACATGAACATTAAACCGATCAAGACCAAGGCGGATTACCGCGCGGCTCTCAAGGAGATCGAGGGATTGATGACGGCGCGTGCCAATACGCCGGAAGGTGAGCGGCTGGATGTGCTGGCGACGCTGGTGGAAGCCTACGAACGCAAACACTATCCGATGGAGTTTCCCGATCCGATCGAGGCAATCAAGTTTCGCATGGAAAGCCAGGGTTTGAAGCCGAAAGACTTGCAGCCGATGATCGGCGGGCTGAACCGCGTGTATGAAGTGCTGAATTACACGCGCCCGCTGACGCTTTCGATGATTCGCCGTTTGCACGAAGGGCTGGGCATACCGGCTGAGTGTTTGATCAAGCCTTCCGCGCATCAGCGGCAGGCGGCTTGATTTGGCAAGGGAGGAGCCTTCAGGCGATCCGCCGCAGAATCCTTGAACCTGCATCCGCGTAACCGCTCTTTCACCTGTGAAATAATTATGTTATTTTCAAAGCCGTTATTTTCGTAATTAATGGGATAGGGAACTATGAGAATCGCACTACTGTTGGTGTCCTTGTTTTCTTCGGGTTATTCATTTGCAGCAGATCAGGACAAGACCTCTGTTTGCTTGGAAGGATTAAAGAATGACAGAAGGTTTTCTCTAATCGCAAATCATCTGGCGCTGGATGGACAGGATAAAGCCACCCCTCAAATGCTGGCTGACGAAACACGTCCTGATATGCGGCAGCAAAGCGCCATAGCTGATTTGATCGACGCCAAATCGGAGTGCGTCAATCTCAGCCCGAACAAGGTTTCGATTGGACTGCATCTGGCTTTCCTGAGCACTGTGCAGGACTTGTACAACGGCAAGATGACTTTTGGAGAATTCAACAAAAAGTGGAATATGTTGTTTGGTGAAATTACAAAACCTTCCGGTGAAGTGCCTGAACATCCGCCTTCCCATCAACACCACCATTAATTCAGTGAGGTAAACCCCCGGCTCTGCCGGGGGACTCGCCAAGGTTTGACCTATGCGGCAGTCTTGCTCAGGAATGTTGTTTGGAACTGCTATATACCCCCCTTTGAAAAAGGGGGGCGAGGGGGGATTTGCAGTCTGAGGCACGCAATTCAGGCGTTTGAAATCCCCCTCATTCCCCCTTTTCCAAAGGGGGAGGCGAAGATTGCAGCCGCCTTGGGCGGCTCACGGTTTTATCGGCCCCTCTGAGGGGCTCACCCAATAAGCCCCCGGCTTTGCCGGGGGTAAATAAACCACCCCGCCGCAAGCAGCGGGGTATTGGGTAGGGTGGATAAAACGCCGAAGGCGTGTATCCACCGCCTGTTTCGGTGGATTCGCGCTACGCGCTTAATCCACCCTACGAAAAACGCTACGCCGCAAGCGGCGGGGAATTCAACCCGAAGAGATTTAACTTGTAATCCCCCGCAGTCTTGCTGCGGGGATAGCGCAGTTCATTTCACCGGATGTGATACGGTAAACGGTGTAATGCCCGTTGCCCTTCGACAAGCTCAGGACAGGGTTATTGCACGCCCTGCACGGATTGGCCCGCCCCACAATCACTGCTCTCCTGCCCGGTCGTGGTATAGATGCCGAAGCTGCGCATGGTATGATGCGCACCTTGTTTAATAAGGCATTTGATGCTCAAGGTGTGCAATGAAAAGCAGTGAGATCCGCCAGAAATTCCTGGATTATTTTGCGTCTAAAGGCCATACGGTGGTCGCCTCCAGTTCGCTGGTGCCGCACAAAGACCCGACGCTGTTGTTCACCAACGCGGGGATGAACCAGTTCAAGGATGTGTTCCTCGGTTTTGACAAGCGCCCCTATACCCGCGCCGCTTCGTCGCAGAAATGTGTGCGCGCCGGCGGCAAGCACAACGATCTGGAGAACGTCGGCTACACCGCGCGCCATCACACCTTTTTCGAGATGCTGGGCAATTTCAGCTTCGGCGATTATTTCAAGCGCGATGCGATCAAGTACGCATGGGAATTGCTGGTTGACGTTTACCGGCTGCCCAGGGACAAGCTGTGGGTGACGGTGTATGCCGAGGACGACGAGGCGTATGACATCTGGACAAAGGAAATCGGTGTGCCTGTGCAGCGAGTGATACGCATCGGCGACAACAAGGGCGCGCGCTACGCCTCGGACAATTTCTGGATGATGGGCGACACCGGCCCGTGCGGCCCGTGCACCGAGATATTTTACGATCACGGTGCGGGGATTCCCGGCGGGCCGCCGGGTTCGCCCGGTGAAGACGGCGATCGCTACATCGAGATATGGAACAACGTGTTCATGCAGTTCAATCGCGACGAGCATGGCGTGATGCATCCGCTGCCCAGGCCTTCGGTGGATACCGGCATGGGGCTGGAGCGTATCTCGGCGGTGTTGCAGCATGTGCATAGCAACTACGAGATCGACCTGTTTAAGGCGCTTATCGAGGCGGCGGCGCGCGAAACCAAATGCACTGTTCCTGATTCGCCTTCTTTGAAAGTCCTGGCAGACCACATCCGCGCCTGTTCCTTCCTGATCGCCGACGGCGTGATCCCCGGCAACGAAGGACGCGGCTATGTATTGCGCCGCATCATCCGCCGCGCGATCCGCCACGGCTACAAGCTTGGTGCGCGCGCGGCGTTCTTCCACAGGATGGTTCCCGATCTGGTCGCTGAAATGGGTGCGGCTTATCCAGAACTGGCTGCGGAAAAGATGCGCGTGAAGGAGGTGCTCAAGCAGGAGGAAGAGCGTTTCTTTTCAACCATCGAGCATGGCATGGCGATCCTCGAAGCGGAACTCCAGTCCGTTCGCCCTGAGCTTGTCGAAGGGCAAGCCGTTCATGGTTCGACAAGCTCACCACGAACGGCTGTGTTGAATGGCGAAACCGCCTTCAAGCTGCACGACACTTTCGGATTTCCGCTCGACCTGACGCAGGACATCTGCCGCGAGCACAACATCGCCGTTGATGTTGCGATGTTCGATGCCGCGATGTCACGCCAGAAAGAGCAGGCTCGCGCGGCTGGCAAGTTCAGGATGGCTGCGAACCTCGAATACCAAGGGCCGGCGACCGGCTTCCACGGTTATGAAATGCTGGAGCACAAAGGGAACATCCTTGCGCTATACAAGGAAGGCGTGCCCGTGAATGCGCTGAAGGAAGGCGAGATGGGCGTAGTGGTTCTGGACAACACTCCGTTCTACGCAGAGTCGGGCGGGCAGGCCGGCGATCGCGGCTTGTTGCACAGCGTGCATGGCATCTTTGCAGTGGAAGACACCCAAAAGATCCAGGCCGGCGTGTTCGGGCACCATGGCGTGGTGACGACCGGCGAACTGACTTTGGGCAACGGCGTCAATGCGCGTGTGGACGTAGCGGCGCGCAACCGCACGATGCGCAATCACTCGGCGACGCACCTGATGCACAAGGCGTTGCGCGAGGTGCTGGGCAGCCATGTGCAGCAAAAGGGTTCGCAGGTGGACCCGGAGAAGACGCGCTTTGATTTCGTGCATAAACAGCCGATGACGGATGCGGAGATACGCAAAGTAGAAGCTATCGTCAATGCCGAGATACTGTCCAACACCGAAACACAGGCACGCGTGATGGGCATAGCTGACGCGCAGAAGACCGGTGCGATGATGCTGTTCGGCGAGAAGTATGGCGACGAGGTGCGCGTGCTGGACATCGGTTCTTCGCGCGAGTTGTGCGGCGGCACGCACGTCAGGCGCACCGGCGACATCGGCCTGTTCAAGATCATTGCCGAAAGCGGCGTGGCGGCGGGCGTGCGGCGCGTGGAAGCGGTCACCGGAGAGGGTGCATTGGCATACATGCAGCAGCAGGAAGCGCAATTGCACCGCGTCGCGGATGCGGTGAAGGCGCAACCGCAGGAAGCGGCGGTGCGCATCACACAGATACTCGAAAACGTAAAGGCTATGGAAAAGGATCTGGCGCGGCTGAAATCGAAGCTGGCCGGTGTGCAGGGCGATGACCTCATCAGTCAGTCTGTGGACTGCAAAGGCATCAGGGTGCTGGCGGCATTACTGGAAGGCGCGGATGCCACCGCGTTGCGCGAGACGCTGGACAAACTGAAGGATAGACTCAAGTCCGCCGCCATCGTGCTGGCAACCGTGGATGGCGGTAAAGTCAGCCTGATCGCCGGTGTGACGCCCGACCTTACAGCGAAGATCAAGGCGGGTGAACTGGTAAATATGGTCGCTCTGCAAGTAGGCGGCAAAGGCGGTGGGAGGCCGGATATGGCGATGGCAGGCGGTACCGAACCTGCTAATCTGGCGGCAGCGTTGGCTTCTGTTACGGCGTGGGTTAAGGGCAAGCTTTAGCGGATCAAGGTTCGTGCATAGGGAGCAATACAGGTGAATACACCCAGACGCAGCTTGTTGCTGATCGAGGACGATTCAACGGCAATAGATTTGGCGCGCTGCGCCATGGTCGAATCTTTTCCGGAGATCGATCTGGCCGTGGTTGGCGGTGGAGACGCTGCGCTGAACTGGATGGGGAGCAGCGTTGAGAATGGCATGGCGCCGGATATCATATTGATGAACCTTAACCTGCCCAAGCTTGAAGGCCTGGCCGTGCTGCGCAAGTTGCGCATACAGGCCAATACGCGAAATATTCCCGTCGTGGCGTATTCGGCAGAGTACTCGCAGGCCGATGTGCTGATGGCTTATCAGGTGGGCGCGAACAGTTTTTTGCCCAAGCCGGCCGATCTTGAGCAGTTCAAGGAGTTGTTCCGCGAGCGGTTGGCATACTGGATCCAGGAATATCAGCGTGAAGAGGTTTCTGCCGCAGAAGACGATGCAGTCCGCTAGAACGGCAACCGGAATGCTGCGCTGCCCTAATGGAACATTCCGCTAAACGCATGCCGATCCGATGCAAGGCATCTGGTTTTGCGGTATCCAGCCCCTGCCCAAAGCGCGCCGCCTATCGCGGTTCTTTCTGGCGCTGAGCAGTTCCATTCTGCAGGCTGTAGGGCGGGTCACACCCGCCGCAACGCCGAATGTTGCAATGGCGGGTGTGACCCGCCCTACATATTTGCACATGTTTCGTAATTAACAGGTCGTGATACTAGGTTGCCCAACGACGGCAACCAAGTCGCTGGTTATCCCGCAAGCGGGAGAGGGACTCCCAGTGCATCAGTGTGAACTCTGTAATGAATTAAGGAATACTCAATAATCAGAGGTTCCCAAGCCATCATGTGGCGGTAAGCGCGCTTGCCAGCCATCGGAATCCAGCGGATTTGACTGTCCGCTCCGGATTGTTATACATTCATTGAAAAGCCTGGCACAAAATGTTTCTGGATGTAGCCGGAATGAGTGGGTTAACTGTGTCACCAAAGGGGAGTCTTAAATGTTCAAGCGCAATAATGCAGTTGCATTCCGGTTGATGGTATTCATGGCGGCTGCGCTGGTCGCGGGGTGCGGCGGAGGAGGATCGTCCGCGGGCGGGACGGCCTCCGGAAACAATTCCGTTGCGACCGCAGTCCGGAGCGCCGCGCCCCCGAGCGCCTGCCCCGACGGCGGCATCTCGATCGATGCCGGGATAGACAGCAACGGCAACAGCGTCCTCGATACATCGGAGGTCACCAGCACCCAGTATGTGTGCAACGGGGCAAGCGGGACGAATGGGCTGGTGTCCGTCACGGCCGAAGCGGCAGGCGCAAACTGCGCAAACGGCGGCGAGAAGGTGAGCGTGGGCGCGGATGCGAACGGCGACGGCATCCTCGACAGCGCCGAGATCACTTCTTCCGATTATGTCTGCAACGGCGCAACGGGTACAACGGGAGCCACCGGCCCGGCGGGCCCCGGCGTCACCTGGGTGAATGTCTCCGGGACAACACAGCAGGCCGCATCCAACACCGGATACATGGCAAACAATGCGGCGCAGGTAACGATAACGCTCCCGGCCTCGCCTTCTGTCGGCGATGTTGTCCAGGTGTCGGGCGTGGGCTCCGGCGGCTGGAAGATCGCCCAGAACGCGGGGCAGTCCATTGTCACGAAAGACGTTATCGGCAATATAGGCGCACTATGGACTGCGCGCGATTCAGCCAGAGTGTGGTGGTCTGTCGCCTCCTCCTCGGACGGGACCAAGCTCGTGGCCGTGGTACAGGTCGGCCAGATTTACACCTCCACCGATTCAGGCGTGAGCTGGACTGCACGGGATTCAGCCAGAAATTGGCTATCTGTGGCCTCCTCTGCGGACGGGGCAAAGCTTGTTGCCGTGGAGGGTGGTGGACTGATCTACACCTCCATCGATTCGGGCGTGAGCTGGACGGCGCGCGATTCAGTCAGATGGTGGTACTCTGTGGCATCCTCCTCGGACGGGACCAAGCTCGTTGCCGTGGTAAACAACGGCCAGATTTACACCTCCACCAATTCGGGCGTGAGTTGGACGGCGCGCGATTCAGTCAGAGGGTGGTACTCTGTGGCCTCCTCCTCGGACGGGACCAAAATGGTGGCCGTGGAATGGGGCGGCCAGATCTACACCTCCACCAATTCTGGCGTGAGCTGGACTGCACGGGATTCAGCCAGAAATTGGATCTCTGTGGCCTCCTCCTCTGACGGGACAAAACTGGTTGCTGTGGCATCTGGCGGCCAGATTTACACTTCCACCGATTCGGGCGCGACCTGGACGGTGCGCGATTCAGTCAGATGGTGGTACTCTGTGGCCTCCTCTGCGGACGGGAGCAAGCTCGTCGCCGTGGAGGATGGCGGCCAGATCTACACCTCCATCGATTCAGGCGTCACATGGATTGCGCGCGATTCAGCCAGATGGTGGCGCTCTGTGGCCTCCTCTGCGGACGGGACGAAGCTCGTTGCCATGGTAGGGGGCGGACAGATATATACCTCAGAGCCGACTGCAATTCAGAGCACAACAGCCAAAACCGCCGGCTCGATCAGCGGGGCGCAGTACGACGCCATTGAATTGCAATTTATCGGCAACAGCACGTTCATGGTACTGAGCTATGCGGGGTATCTGACGGTGCAGTAAGAACCGGGCAGCGCAACGGGATGCCGCCGCAAGGCAGTCCTGACAGGCAGGCGCCGGGCGCAATGACGAAGGGCAGGGGTGGATCAGCCGCCGGTTTGCGGGACAGGCCGTATTCGCGGGCGCAGCGCGCCCGCGTGCTCAGAACGGCAATTTCAGGTGCGGCGCTGCCTGCCGGAATATCCCGCGGAAATCGTCCTGGATGCGTTGCAATGCAGCCTCGCTGTCCGCCTCGAAACGCAGCACGATCACCGGGGTAGTGTTGCTGGGGCGTGCCAGCCCGAATCCGTCGGCATATTCCACGCGCAACCCGTCCAGCGTGATGATTTCTTTCGCATCGGTGAACTGCGCGGTTTTTTGCAGTTGCGCCAGCAGTGTGTGATTCTCGCCTTCTGCGGTGTGGATGTGCAGTTCAGGCGTGCATACCGCGTCCGGCAGTGAGTTCAGCGTGGCGCTCGGATCCTTCACCCTGCTCAGTATCTCCAGCAGCCGCGCGCCGGCGTACAGCCCGTCGTCGAAACCGTACCAGCGCTCCTTGAAGAACACATGGCCGCTCATCTCGCCGGCAAGCAGTGCTCCTGTTTCGCGCATCTTGGCTTTGACCAGGGAGTGGCCGGTTTTCCACAGCGTGGGTTTGCCGCCGTGGTCTCGTATCCAGCCGAACAGGTTGCGCGTGGACTTGATGTCGAAAATGATCTCCGCTCCGGGATTGCGGCTCAACACGTCGGCGGCGAACAGCATCAACTGCCGGTCCGGATAAATGATCCTGCCGTTTTTGGTGACTACGCCGAGGCGGTCGCCATCACCGTCGAAGGCCAGCCCCAGCTCGCTGTCGTTGTCGCGCAGCGCGGTGATCAGGTCGTGCAGGTTTTCCGGCTGCGACGGGTCGGGATGATGGTTGGGGAAATGTCCGTCCACTTCGCAATACATCTCATTCACCTGGCAGCCGAGCTGGCGATAAAGTCCGGCGACGTAAGCGCCCGCCACGCCATTGCCGCAATCCACCGTGACCTTCATCGGTCTGGCCAGTCTGATATCGGAGACGATGCGCGCGATGTAAGCAGCGCTGATGTCGCGTTGCGTGTAGCTGCCGTTGCCGCGCGCCAAGTTGTTCTGTTCGATGCGCTGGCGGAGTTGCTGGATGGCTTCACCCGCCAGCGTTTCATCGGCCAGCACCATTTTCAGTCCGTTGTAATCCGGCGGATTGTGGCTGCCGGTGAGCATCACCGCGCAGCGGGTGTTCAGATGGTGTGCGGCGAAATAGACCATAGGCGTGGGAACACAGCCGACGTCGATCACGTCGATGCCGCTCTTCCGGATGCCGCGCGCCAGGGCGGCGATGAGTTCGGGGCCGGACAGCCTGCCATCGCGGCCGATAGCGATTGCGCTTTGTCCGCGCGCGGTTGCTTCCGAGCCAATCGCATGACCGATGGCTTCGACCACCTCGGGCGTCAGCGTCTTGCCGGCGATGCCGCGAATGTCATAGGCCTTGAAGATTTCAGGAGCAATAAATTTGCGTAGCAATTCGTTTGCTCCCTCGCCCGCAGGAATCGATAATTGCTTTTCTCGTTCGCTTCCTCGCCCGCTTGCGGGAGAGGATTGAGGAGAGGGCATCGGGAGAGGGTTGGGGAGTGGCAGCAGCGTGCTTAATTTCCCCCACACCAGATTGGGCGTGAGTTGCATCATGCAGTTGAAATGTCCCAGCGGGCATTCGCGCTTAAAGCACGGGCTGCACTTGATGTCGAGCTTGATGATATGCGCTTGCCCGGACAGCGGCGGGGTGAATCGCGGGCTGCTTGAGCCGAACAGCGCCAGCATGGGGCGATCCAGCGCGGCGGCCAGATGCATCAGGCCGGAGTCGTTGCTGATGACCAGTTGCGCGCAGGAAAGCAGCGCGATGGCATCCCCCAGACCGGTGCTGCCGCACAGATTGCGGCACTCCGGATTGCCCAGCGCGACGATCTTGTCCGCGATCTCCTTGTCCCTGGCGGAGCCGATCAGCCAGACCGCAAAACCGTGATGCTGGAGGCGCTGGGCGATCTCCGCAAAATAGGGGACGGGCCAGCGCTTGGCGGGACCGTATTCGGCGCCGGGGCAGAATACCGCGACGGGTTTGTCCAGGCTCAAACCCAGTTTGTGCAGTGTGGCTTCGCGTTGCCTGGTGTTTATCGAGAGTACGGGATTAACCAGGGGGCGATGAATCTCGTCACCGGCCTGTTCGGCGAGCTGGGTAAAACGTTCCACCATCAACGGCAGTTTTCTTTTTTTGAGCAGGCGCGCATCGTTGAGCAGCCCGAAACGCATTTCTCCGATAAAGCCGGTGCGCAGCGGGATGCCTGCGAAAAACGGCACAAGCGCCGATTTCAGCGAGTTTGGCAGCACGATGGCGCGATCGTATTGCGTAGCGCGCAATTGCTTGCCGAGCCGATAGCGCGCGCCAAGCTGCGTCGTGCCGTGCGTAAACGGGTTGATGATGACTTCTGATACTTCCGGCATGGCGCGCAGCAAGGCCTCTGTCCACGGCGGCGCCAGAACATCGATGCGGCTATCGGGATGGCGTTGCTTGAGGCGCATCAGCATCGGCTGCATCAGCATGGTGTCGCCGACCCAGCTGGGGCCGATGATGAGGATTTTGTTCATATGTTTGCGTAGGGCGGGTTCCACCCGCCATGGCGGGTAGAACCCGCCCTACCTTGTATTCAGTGATGCGCCTTGGGTAATTCACCCTTGAAACGGTATAGCGTGCCGCAGTAAGGGCAGCGCGCTTCGCCGCCGTGATTTAGCGGAATCATTACTTTCGGATGTGCATTCCACAGGTTCATATCCGGCATCGGACAGGCCAGCGGCAGATCGGTTGCGGTGACTTCGATATAACGCTGCGTGATGTCTTGCCGGGGCAAAAATTTTTCGTCTTTGTTCACGGGCATCTCCATTAAACGTAGCTCAGCCAGCCGGTATGCTGCGGATGCTTGCCCGCCACGCAATCAAAGAAGGCCTGTTGCAGCCTGGCGGTGATAGCCCCGCGCGAGCCGCCGCCGATGGTGCGTTGGTCGAGTTCGCGGATCGGCGTCACCTCGGCGGCCGTGCCGGTGAAGAAGGCTTCGTCGGCGCAATAAACTTCATCGCGGGTGATGCGCTTCTCGATCACTTCGAGCCCCATTTCTTTTGCCAGCGTGAAGATGGAATCGCGCGTGATACCTTCCAGACAGGAAGTCAGGTCGGGGGTGTACAGCTTGCCTTTCTTGACGATGAAGATGTTTTCGCCGGCGCCTTCCGCAACGTAGCCGTCCACATCCAGCAGCAACGCTTCGTCGTAATGGTCATTGTCAGCCTCCTGGTGCGCCAGTATCGAATTGGTATAAGTCGTCACCGACTTGGCGCGGCACATGTTCACGTTGACGTGATGGCGGGTGAAGCTGGAAGTTTTGACGCGGATGCCTTTTGCCATGCCTTCGTCGCCCAGATACGCGCCCCATGGCCAGGCCGCGACCGCGACATGGGTGGATAACGTCTTGGCGGCAATGCCCATCGCTTCGGAACCATAGAAGCAGATCGGGCGGATGTATCCGGATTCCAGTTTATTGGCGCGCACCACCTCGAGTTGCGCCGCCATGATGGTCGCCTTGTCGAACGGCATTTTCATCTGGAAGATGTGCGCGGAGTTGAACAGCCGGTCGGTGTGCTCCTGCAGACGAAAGATCGCGGTGCCTTTGGCCGCCCGGTATGCCCGTAAACCTTCAAACACGCCCATGCCGTAATGCAGGGTGTGCGTCAGCACGTGGGTGGTGGCGTCGCGCCACGGCACGAGTTTGCCGTCATACCAGATAAAACCGTCGCGGTCGGACATTGACATAATTGTGTTCCTTGATTTAACGGGTGAGTAGCGAGGCGTGGATTCTAGCTTTTTCCGGTTGCTTTATGAAGAGGTTCCTGAAATATCAAGGATGCTCCGGCATGGTTCTCCGGTGTGCAAATTCGGGTATGATTGCCCGTGTGACTGATATTGGTTGATGACACGACTCTGAAAGGCGCAAAAGCAGATGGCTAAGCTTCCAGTAATCACTGCGGAAACCACGGATACCCAGGAAGACAAGCTGCACAAGGATCTGCTGATCTTTGCCTGCGGCTTCATGAATCTGGCAGTGGCCTTGTGGCTTGCCATCTATTGGATGATGGGGCTGCATTTTTCGGCGAATGTGCCGGTGGGATATCAGCTCATTTCGGTAGTTTCGCTGGCTTATTACCTCAGAACGAAACGGTTCGATGTGTTCCGTTTTGTCCAGTTGAGCCTGTTCCTGTTCGCGCCTTTCGCCATGCAGTGGTCCATCGGCAGCTCGGTGACTTCCAGCGGGATAATGCTCTGGGCGCTGCTGGCCCCGATCGGCGCGCTGGTCGTATCAGGTTGGCGCGAGTCCGTTCCCTGGTTCTTCGCTTATATCATCATGACGGCCGCGTCGGGTTTTTTCGATTATTTTCTCGGCTCAGGAGAGAGCAGCGGAATATCGATGAAGACCATCGGCGTATTTTTCGCGCTCAATTTTGCGGCGATGTCCGCGATCATATATTTTCTGATCCGCTACTTTGTGGTGGAGATGGAAAAAATCAAAAACCAGCTGGATCAGCAGCATCAGTTGCTGGCCGAAGAGCAGAAAAAGTCCGAGCGGGTGCTTCTCAACGTGCTGCCCGATACTATTGCGCAACGGTTGAAGAACAATCAGGGGCTTATCGCAGACGGTTTTGCGGACGTTACGGTGATGTTCGCCGACCTGGTGAACTTCACGCAATTGACCGAATCGCTTCCCCCGGAACAAATGGTATCGTTGCTGAACCAGATTTTTTCCGGCTTTGACGAGCTCAGCGAAAAATACGGTATCGAGAAGATCAAGACGATAGGCGATGCCTACATGGTGGTGGGCGGATTGAACCGGGAAAAGGCGAATTACACCCGCGATATCGCCGATATGGCGCTGGAAATGCGCGAATTCGTTGTCAATCAACCCGGTCTTGAAAAATACAATCTGAGCATTCATACCGGTATCGCCACCGGCCCTGTGGTGGCCGGGGTGATCGGCACCAAGCGTTTCATCTACGATTTGTGGGGCGACACGGTGAATATCGCCAGCCGGTTGACCGATGAGGCGCAGCCGGGCGTGATCCAGGTGGACAAGATGACCTACAGCCGGATTCGCGACCAGTACGCTTTCGAGCCTCCCGCCAGCATTCATGTCAAGGGCAAGGGCGAGATGGTGATGTATCGCCTTGTTTCATCGCTGGGTGATGCCGGGTAAGACAATTCTGCTTAAATCTCTGGTCCACGAAAAACACGAAAAACACGAAATGGGGGAAGCAGGCTTTCGCCGCCAGGTGGAAGCTCGCAAAAATTCATGGAGATGCCAAGCTGTAGATCGTTACCCAATAGGTGAATTGCTGTACGGGTAAAACCTGTTGTTTTGTTTCGTGCCTTTCGTGTTTTTCGTGGACCATTTGCTTTTTCCAGGTTTAATCCGTCGTAAAGAGTTCTTTCCAGAGTTGCCGGCTCGCGTCCGTGCCGATTTCGCCTTGCGCCACACGGCATGGCGACAGCAAGCGTAGGGCGGGTCACACCCGCCGTTTCACCAGATGGAATGGCGGGTGTGACCCGCCCTACGCGGCATCTCTAAATAGTTCCGCCCATAACTGCCGGCATGCATGTATATCGATTTCTTCCGGCGGCACGCGGCATGGCGACTGGTTGTTGAGGCGCATGCGGTGTTGTGTCTGGCGCAACGTGCGATAGAGTTTGCAATTCTGTTCGGCAATTTCAGCAGAGATCAGTCCCAGTTCCCCCGCCAGTTTCAGCAATGCAAGGTTGCCGGTATTCGCTGCCAATTGCGGATGCTGATGGGCGTAAGCCAGCACCAGGTATTGCACCATGAATTCGATATCCACCATGCCGCCGCCGTCATGCTTGATGTCGAACAGCCCGCTGTCATTCGGGTGCCCTTCAAGCATCTTTTTGCGCATTTCCAGTATCTCCCTGCGCAAGACAGCCAGGTCGCGCTGCCGGCAAAGCACCTGCTTGCGGATTTGCTCAAATGCCGCGCCGACCCGGCTGTCTCCCGCGCTGAAGCGGGCGCGCGTCAACGCCTGATGCTCCCAGACCCAGGCGTGCTGCTGCTGGTATTCGGCAAACGCCTCAACCGAGCTCACCAGCAAGCCGCTTGCGCCATTCGGGCGCAGGCGCAAATCTGTTTCATACAATCTTCCCGCCGCCGTGTAACTGCTCAACATGGTGTTGATGTGTTGCGCGAGGCGCGCATAGTTTTCCTGCGCGTCGGGGTGATCGTCATCGTACAAAAAAATCAAATCGAGATCGGAAGCATAGCCAAGCTCTTTTCCGCCCAGTTTGCCGTACGCGATAATGGCGAATCTCGCATCTTCGCGATGCCGCTTGCGCGTGGCCGCCCAGCTCAGCTTCAGCACATGGCGCAGCATCAGATCGGCCAGTTCGCTCAGGTGGTCGCTGAGTGTTTCAAGCGGCAGCAAACCGGACAGATCCATAGCCAGAAGTTGAAAAGTCTGCTCCTGCTGGACATGGCGCAACACATCCAGTTGACGTTCGGTGTCACCCGCGTTGTCATCAAGACGG
>JANLIB010000284.1 GCA_024653675.1 Gallionella sp.
CTTGTCGAAAACTCTACCGTTTCCTTACGACTGTGTCTAAACAGAATTCCAAAATGAAAACCGGTTAGAATTACCCACCGATACCACTGACGAAGCAAATTTATTAGGAACTCATCATGCGTAACCTGATCCTTATTTTTACTCTTGCGATATCCATGTCCGCATTTGCTGCACCTTTCACCAATGAAGGCCAACTTTATGAGTCTGCGCCGAGCGGCCACACACCCGGTAAGGATAACCATGTCACCGATTCGTCCAACCGCTTTCATCATCCCGGCGAAGACTGCGGCATCTGCCATCAGCCCGGCGTCAAGGGGGCGACGGGGACAACGGCCAGCGATTTCACCATGTCCGGAACCATCTACACTGACCGCACCGGACGGGTTCCGCTGCAAGGCGCGGAAATCATTCTCCGTGACGTGAACGGCAAGGTCATCAGCATGACCAGCAACGAGGCGGGCAACTTTGCCACCAAGGAAGCGATCGGCTCGGACCCTGCGACTTATGCGCCAGGAACCGACGCCACAAGTCCAGGCACCTGGCGTTACAAATCCTGGGTGAAATACGGGGATTATGTGTCGCCTATGGTGACGATTGCGCCGGTGGGCGGCATGTCGGCAGCCCGCATGGGATGCAGTATGCACCACGGGCCGACCGGCAGCCGCGGCGCGCTGAACGTGGGTGGCGCCAGCACGCTGATCAGTTACCCGGCGGAAAACATCAGCTACAAGCAGCACATTCAGCCCATATTGCTGAACCGCTGCAAGGCATGCCACGTGCCTTCCGATGCCAGCCCGAGCGCGACATATCCTCCTGCAATCGGGACGACTCCCGCCAGCACGGTCAAATACAACGGAGGCCTGGATCTGGCAACCTATACGCCCAGCACCAAGACAGTGATCTCCGATAAAATGATCTCGAATATGGTGAATACGACTACTCCGGATTCGAGCAAGTTATTGACCACCGTAGTGATGGGCAACACCGGACATGCCGGAGGAGCATTCTGGAAGACTACCGATCCGGATTACACGGCGATACGCCGGTGGATCAGCGAAGGTGCGAAGAACAACTAAATATGCACATGAATATGCGAGCGTTATCCCTGTCGTTGATGGTGTCCCTGGTTCTGGCATTTGCGCTGCCCGCAGCACGCGCGGATGACATACCCGCGCCGCCGTTTTCGGTTGCGTCAGAGACCGGCAGACTCACCTTGTCCGAGCACAAAGGCAAGGTGGTTTACCTGGACTTCTGGGCATCCTGGTGCAGCCCGTGCCGTTCCTCTTTCAAATGGCTGAACGAGGCGCAGGAGCGTTTTGGCCCGCAAGGGCTGGTGGTTATCGCCGTGAATCTTGATCAGGACAAAGAGGCGGCTCGCCAGTTCCTGAAGGAGAACCCCGCCCATTTCAAAATCGGGTTTGATCCGGAAGGCGGCGTCGCCAAGTCCTATCAGGTGCGCGGCATGCCCAGTTCCTACCTGATCGACCGGAACGGACGGTTGCGGAGTTCGCACGTCGGTTTCCGGAAGAAGGACAAGCCTGCTTTGGAAGAAGAAATAAAGAAGCTGGTTGCCGAGGCACAGTAGGCGGCTGTCGCACCCTGAGTTGTTGTAGGGCGGGTCACACCGGTTCCGGGACAAAAGTTTTTCGTACCCGCCGCCACACCCAATGCGGCAATGGCTGAAAATGGCGGGTATGACCCGCCCTACATTTAGCAATCGGATTGATAGCTGAAAGGGAAAGAATATGGTTTTACGTAAATTGCTTGCCTGCCTGATGGCAGCGGAGGCATTGTCTGGCTGCGCCATGCAGCAGGTGCAGCCATGGGAAAAAGACTTGATGGCGAAAGAAGAAATGCAACTGGTGCCGGACCGCATCGAGGAATTTTTCGACAGCCGCGTCTTTTTCAGCCGCGAAGGCGCTTTTGGCGGCAAGGGCGTTGGCGGGGGAGGCTGCGGATGCAACTGACCAACAAACCGGGAAATGGCCAAACGGAAAATGGCCAACCTGAAAAAGAAAAAGGCGCATCCGTGCGCTCTCTGCTTTCTGCCGCCAGCGCCAGTTTGTTGCTGGCCGCTCCGCTGGCGCACGCCGTAGATGCATCGGACCAGACATGGCGTATCGATGCCGGGGCGCTGCGTTATTCGGAGAGAGGCCGCATCAATGTCTCCGAGCTGAACTTTCGCGTCCGGAATCAGCTTGGCGAAGATGATGCGGTGTCACTGCGCGCCGATTACGACAGCGTTTCCGGCGCATCTCCGACCGGCGCCGTAAAGACCCAGACCACCAGTTCCGCTTCGGGAGGAGCGCCTACGGCAACCTTCCAGGCTGCACGGACGGCGGTGGGCGTGGACTGGGAAACCAGCGTCTCTCCCGACACGCGGCTGACCCTGGCGGGGGATACTTCATCCCAGAAATCCTACGGATCGGCAGGGCTTGGCGCTTCCGTTGCGCGCGACTTCAACCAGCGCAACACGACGCTGGTATTTGGCGCCGGTTATTCCGTTGATACCATCAGGCCAACCGGCGGGATACGCGCTGAACTCGCAGCAAACGACACCGCTCCGATCAGGACGGCGTCAGAAAAGAAGGACCAGGTCGATCTGCAACTCGGCGTCACTCAGGTGCTGACGCGCGAAACCCTTTTGCAGTTGAACCTGGTTCATAGCAGCGCATCCGGCTATATGACGAATCCATACAAGATCGTCAGTGTCGTTCATCCGGTCACCGGGGAAACGCTGAGCTACCCGGCGCTCACCGAAAAGCGGCCGGACAAACGGGACAGCAATGCCCTCTATGCCCAGGTCAACCATGCGTTTACTTCAGGGATTCTTTACAGCAGTTACCGGTATTTTCAGGATGACTGGGGCATCAAGGCTCACACCGTCGATTTCAAATACCGCCAGCCCGTCACTGAGGAGTTGTACGTTCAGCCCAACATCAGGATGTATACGCAAAGCGCGGCAGATTTCTATCGCTCCATGTTGTATAACGGTGAAACTCCAACCTATGCCAGCGCTGATTACCGCATGACAAAGATGCACTCCTTCGCGATCGGGTTGAAGCTCGGCTACAAGCCATCTTCCGGCGGCGAGTTCACCGCGCGGGTCGAGGCGATGCGCCAGGATGGCGAGCTGCATCCGCAGGATGCGATCGGCGTGCAGAAACAGACCGATGCATTTCCTGTCCTCGAGGCCGTTCTTTTTCACATCGGCTATACCCTGTCGTTCTGATGCCCTGATGCCGGTATGCGTGAAGCAAAGAGCCTCATCCCCGCCCAAAATGCGGTCTGCGGAGAAACGCCCTGTTTCCCTGCGGACCGCAAGCGAGGGGCATGTGGTGGGCGAATTTCCGGCTCTGGGAGGTCCATGCGAAGTCCTGCTGGACATGCCTGATCCGGAAGCTGCCCGTTATCTTGTCGGGCTGGCAGCCGGCGAGGCGTGGCGCATCGAATCCAGATACAGCCGCTACAACGCCGGCGGTGTCGTGCATCAAATCAACAATGCAAACGGGAAGCCGGTGACGCTGGATGAGGAATCCGGCGCGCTGATTGATTTTGCCGACGCTTGCCACCGGCTCAGCGACGGCGCGTTTGACATCACATCAGGGGTGCTCCGGCGCGCGTGGAAATTTGACGGCGGCAACCGTTTGCCGTCTCCCGCAGCAGTCGCAGCCCTGCTGCCGCATGTGGGTTGGGGCAGAGCGATCTGGAACAGGCCGGTGCTGCAATTACCTTTCGGCATGGAGATCGACCTGGGTGGGATAGGCAAAGAATACGCAGTTGACCAGGCCGCACGGCAACTGGCTGCCGCCGGCGTCAATAACGCGCTGATAAATTTCGGCGGCGACGTGTTTGCCCTGGGACCGCGAGCAAATGGCGAGCCGTGGATGGTCGGCATCGACGATCCACGCGCGACCGGGAAAGCCTGTGTGCGTGCCGTACCGCTTCACCGGGGCGGGCTGGCAACCAGCGGCGACGCACGGCGTTTTCTAAAAAGAAGCGGGAAACGCTACGGCCACATTCTGAATCCGAAAACCGGCTGGCCGGTGCAGGGCGCGCCCCGTTCCGTCAGTGTCAAGGCAAGCAGTTGCATCGATGCCGGAATGCTGGCGACGTTTGCGATGCTGAAAGGATCGGATGCGGAGGTTTTTCTGGAAGCCGAAGGCGTAGAGCACTTCATAATCTGGTGATTATCATGTCAAACGCACGATTGTTTATTTTTGTCCTGGGCTTGCTGGCTGCCACTGTATCGGCTGCGGCAGATGAACCATTGCTCGATCCGGAACAGGCCTACCGTCTTGAGGTGCGCGCCATCGACAAGTCGCTGCTTGAAGCGCGCTGGCGCATTGCAGAAGGTTACTACCTGTACCGCAGCAAGATCGGATTCGCAATCAAGCCGGGCGCGTTAAAGACCGGGGAGCCGGTTTTCCCGCCGGGGAAGATCAAGGATGACGAATTTTTCGGCAAGGTGGAAACCTACCGGAACGAGGTTGCCATACGCATTCCCATGCCTGCCGCCATACCGGAGAAATTTACGCTTGCGGTATCATCGCAGGGTTGCAGCGATCTGGGGGTCTGTTTTCCGCCACAGACGCAGCAGGTTGATGTTGACCTGACGGCTGCACCCGCAGCACCATTGGGAGCGGTATCGCCGGTGGTTACCGCAAAAGCTGATGATGCCAGCGGGGCTGATACCGGCAACTCCGCCACGCAAATCGAAAGCCTGCTGAGCGGCGGCAGCATGTTGCTGATCCTCGCCAGTTTCTTCGGTTTCGGGATCGCGTTGTCGCTGACTCCCTGCGTTTTTCCGATGATCCCCATCCTGTCCGGCATCATCGTGAACCATGGCACAAGTGTCACCCGCGCGCGCGCAGCCGGGTTGTCGGCAGCGTATGTGCTCGGCATGGCGGTTACCTATGCCGTTGCCGGCGTGGTTGCCGGACTCTCCGGCACGCTGGTTTCCGGCGCCCTGCAAAACCCGTGGGTGCTGGGGAGTTTTGCCGCCGTGTTCGTCGCGCTGTCGCTTTCCATGTTCGGCTTCTACGAGCTGCAATTGCCGAAAGAACTGCAAAGCCGTCTTTCGTCTTCCACCAATGCACGCAAAGGTTCGATTGGCGGGATTGCCCTGATGGGCGCGCTGTCTGCGCTCATCGTCGGACCTTGCGTGGCTGCACCGCTGGCCGGCGCGCTGCTGTATATCGCAAAGACCAACGACGCAGCACTCGGCGGGATCGCGCTTTTCACGATGGCGCTGGGGATGGGGACACCGCTGATGCTGGTCGGAATATTCTCGCGCAGCCTGCTGCCGAAAGCCGGCGCATGGATGACGGTCGTGACGCGTGGTTTTGGAGTGGCTTTATTGGCCACCGCCCTCTGGATAGTCTCGCCTGTTTTGCCGGGATGGGCGGTCATGCTGGGTGTCGCCCTGTTGCTGATAATTCCGGCCATCTACCTCCATGCGCTGGATCCCCTGCCGGTGGCGGCCAGCGGCTGGAAACGGCTGTGGAAGGGGGTAGGCGTGAGCATGCTGGTGGCCGGATGCGGCATCATGGTCGGTTTGCTCAGCGGCGCACGCGATCCGTTGCAGCCTCTCGCCGGATTCCACAGCGCCGCAGCTGCGACGACCGAGACAACAAGGTTTGATCGTATCGCTACCGAGCAGGAACTCGACGCGCGCCTGAAGATTGTCAACGGCCCGGTATTGCTGGACTTTTACGCGGACTGGTGCGTGAGCTGCAAAGAGATGGAAAAACTCACCTTCGCCGACCCTGCTGTCCGCTCCAGGCTGGCCGGGATGACCACGCTTCAGGTAGACGTCACGGCCAACAACGAAGCCGACAAGGCGCTTCTGAAACGCTTTCAGCTCTTTGGACCACCTGCGATCGTGATGTTTGATGCCCATGGTAAAGAACTGGCGAACAAGCAGGTTGTGGGTTTCATCCCGCCTGACAAATTCCTTGGCGTGCTGAAAAGCCTCTGACCGGCAGCAACCGCGTTTGCGGGATGACAATGAATAGCAAGCGATTTACGCCAAACCATCATTCGGGTATGCTCGTCACCATGCGTACTTGCCTCCTTTTTCTTCTTGCCATCATGCTCTCGCTGAACGCCGCCTACGCGGCATCGGTGGGTGTCTGCGATGCGTTGGAACACACTTCGAGCTACGCTGTTCATTTCGGGCATCACAGCCACGAGCACAGTGACGACCATGCCCACGAGGACCCGTCTGACAACCCAGACGGGGCGGGTAAGGCGTCGACGGTCGGCGATCACCACCATGAACATGTGCATCCCAGCTTCTCTTCCATCCTGACGGGCATCGTTGGCGTAATGCCGCTGACTGGCCGCAGCCCGATGGTTGCAATCCCAACAGGCGCCTTCGTCTCGGCGCCACAAGCTCTCCCTGCCCGCCCGCCCAGAGCAACTCCCGCCTGATACGGCGGGACGGGCATCCTTTCGCGATTTAGCACAAGCTTTATCCAGCACGGCCTCGTCTCGTCGAGTTCATCCCGTAACTTTTGGAGAATTCGATGCAAAGACATCTATTGCCGTTTGGGTTGGCGGCGCTGTTTTTCAACCTATCTTTTGCACAAACTGCCGATGCCGTGCGCGGCGGCGCTGTTGAGACAAGCAACGTCAGCGCGCCGCGTGCCGCCGAACTGGCTGACCCGCTCACCCTGAAGGCGGCACTGGAACTGGCGCTTGGCGCCAACGCGGAGCTGTCGGCCGCAGGGCGCGAACTGGAGGCGCTCGGAGCGACGATCATCCAGGCGCAAGTACGCCCGAACCCGGAGATTTCGACGCTCATGGAGGACACGCGCCGGGCGACGCGGAACACGACGCTGCAGTTGAATCAGCCGATCGAGCTGGGCGGCAAGCGTGGGGCCAGAATCGAAGCCGCCGAGCGAAGCCGCGATGCCGCCTCGGCGGAACTGGACGCCAGGCGCGCCGAGATTCGTGCCGCCGTGATGGCGGCGTTCTTTGACGTGCTCGTTGCGCAGGAACGTCTGAGGCTTGCCCAGGCGTCGGTGGAACTCGCGCAGCGTGCGACCGGCGCCGCCTCGCGGCGGGTCACGGCCGGCAAGGTCTCCCCGGTCGAAGAGATCAAGGCGCGCGTGGCCGAAGCCGGTGTGCGCGTCGAATTGACGCTGGCCGCCAGCGGGCTCGCGACCGCACGCAAGCGCCTTGCAGGCACATGGGGCAATCCGGCGCCCCGTTTCGAGCGCGCCGAGGGTAACCTGGAAGCCTTGCCGCCGCTACCCGCTTTGGCCGACTTGAACAGCCGTCTCGCCACCTCACCC
>JANLIB010000285.1 GCA_024653675.1 Gallionella sp.
TATGGGCCAAAAATAAACGGCCACAGCCAAATCGTTGCCGTATGTCCCACTCAGAATCACGGCGAGGATTACGACAGTCAGCAGGTGTTCGCCAACGCCAGCCTGATCGCTGCCGCGCCTGATCTTCTGGAAAAGGCGCAAGCCGTCCTTGTGTGGTGGGACGCCTTTATCCAGACCACTAAACACGACACGCAGCCTGAGTGCGAAGACGCTGAATTTCGCGAGTTCAATCAATTGCGCGCCGCCCTCGCCAAGGCCACATCATGATCCGCTCCTGTGGTCGCCTTCTCCTGCGCCAAGCCCTAGCCCTGATGGACCATCCGATTGGGATCGCACTGGCAGCGCTGGTCGTGATCGGCATAGACCTTTGGGTATGGCGATGAGCTGGACAAAAGTAAGCGATGGACTACCGCAACTTGACTCTGGCATGAGCATTGATGTCTGGACATTTGATACCGGCGGCGAAGTCAGGATTGACCAATTCACCACTGAAAATTCAGACGAAGGCGAATTCGTTATGAACGCCGCCGCGCATGAGCACTTTGAGGCAGTCGCACCAGCGAGCGGCTATGACGAGGAACACGACGTACATTATTTTCCGCCTTCCAAAATTACGCACTGGATGGAAATAGAGTATCCAGAGGCGCCGAAATGACCGCCCGCTACTTCCGCGACGTGAAAGACCTCCCCGCCCCCCCGCGACGACGAGCTGCTCATGACCGCGCTTGCGAGCTTCGTTGTCGGCGCTGGATTTGCGATGTTCGTGCTTTTGATGATGACGGCGCAATGAGTAACCACGAATCGAGTTCAGCGCCGCCGCAGGAACCTGGAACGGTAACGTCCAGGGCGGGACTTCAACCCGTCTCCCATCCTGCGGCGGATGCTGGACCTGAACCGATAGATACGCACGACGACAAGCCAGATGACAAGGCGGAGAAAGGTTCGTGGTCGGACTGGCCCAACAGGCAGGAGCGGGGCTACGTTCCCGGAAGGCCATGAACGACATCTACGCCCATTGGGAATTGCGCGAAAGAATGTCAACCATGCAAAAAATAGTTGACGAGCGCAACCGCCTCTTGCGTAGCCGCTACATCAGCCGCGTCACGGCGCTGGCCGTTTGGATCGGCGTTGCGTGGGTGGCGGCGTACCAGATCAGCCGTACGATTATTGACTACTTGTGGAGGTAACGATGAAACACGCCAGCAAAGTACAGATCACGTTCAACTATACCGACGCCGAGAACACAGCGCGCCCTGGATACCTTGCCGCAAAGTTCGCTCGCGTCAAGCGCGAGCAGCGCGAGAAAGCCGAACGTGAAGCGGCCAAGCCGAGCGCCATTGTGCGCGCATTGAAAACAGCAAAGGAGAAAGCATGAAAATCAAATGTACGCTACACGCACAAGCTGACAAGTACGCAGAGGGCGGTTTCTCGTTCCACGTATTCCACCGTAACGACATGACTTACTGCGGTTATGTCGCCTGCGATACGGTAGAGGTCGAATTTGCCGAGCCGCCAATTGAAGCCCTGGTAAATGGCGCGGTCGCGGCCTACCGAAAAGAACAGGAGCGCATCCGGGCCGAGGCGCACTCGAAGGTATCGCTGCTGGATGAGGAAATCCAGAAGCTGCTTTGCATCGAACACAAGCCCGACTTGAAGGTGGTCGCATGAACGCACCAGCCACAAAGGACGCCGAGCGCGTCATTGAACTACCGCAGGAATCGTTCAGCAGACGCGAGGATCGGGCGCTGCCGGCGGTACAGGGGCAACCGACTTCCTTGATGCAGGCGATCACCATGGCCGCGCGCGATCCGGCGATGGACATGGACAAGATCGAGCGGCTCTTTGCTATGCACGAAAAGGTGATGGCGCGCGAGGCAGAGGCGGCTTTTAATGACGCCATGGCGAAGGCGCAGGCAGAAATTCAGCCGGTCGTGAACAACGCAACAAACGACCATACCCGCAGCAGTTACGCGAAATTGGAACAGATCGACCGAGCGATAACGCCCTTTCATACTAAATACGGGCTGTCGGTTTCCTATGACACCGAAACCAAGAACGACGCCGATCCGATCCCGGTAGGCATGTTGCGCACCGTCGCCATTGTCGCGCATTCAGGCGGGCACAGTCGGCGCTATCACATCGACCTTCCGCCTGATGATGCCGGTTCCCAGGGCAAGGTCAACAAGACCGGAGTGCAGGCGCGCGGATCAACTAACGCCTATGCGCGACGTTACCTGAAGCTCGGGATCTTCAACGTAAGCACATTTGACGACAAGGACGGGAACCGCACAAAACGCGCTGAAGCGCCGGAACCGGACGCCGAAGGCAAGAAATTGCTAGAGGCTTGCGCCAGCGTAGCCAGCCTTCAGGCCGCATGGAAAAAGCTGACCGTGGAGCAGCGCAAAACGCTTCATGGAGTCGTTGAGGATTGTCAGGCCAAGATCGAAGAAGCTGACAAGGCGGCGGCATGAAGATTATCGATTTTCCGCAAGGCTCCCTTGAATGGCTGCAATCCCGCGCCGGCAAGGTCACCGCCTCCTGCATCGTGAACGTCCTTGCGAAGATTAAATCAGGAGAAGCAGCCGCCCGCCGCGACTACAAAGCGCAGCTTGTTGCCGAGATTCTTACCGGCCAGCCGCAGGGCGATACCTACATCAACGCCGAAATGCAGTTCGGGCTGGATACCGAGCCCTTCGCCAGGGCCGCGTATGAGGCCCAGGAGGGCGTGCTGGTCGAGCAGGTAGGGTTGGTCGTCCATCCCAGGATTGAGCGCGGCGCGGCCAGCCCTGATGGTCTGGTAGACGATTCCGGGCTGGTCGAGATAAAGTGTCCCAAGGTCGCAACGCACCTGACCTATCTACTCGACGGCACCGTTCCCTCCAAGTACCAGTCGCAAATGCTTTGGCAGATGGCGTGCTGCGAGCGCGACTGGTGCGACTTCGTTTCCTTCCGCCCTGATCTGCCGACCGAACTGCAACTGTTCAAGGTGCGCTTCAATCGGGACGATACGCGGATCACGGCAATGGAAGTCGAGGTTATTGTGTTCTTGTCCGAGGTGGACGAGCTTTTAACCAAACTCAACGCGAGGAAAGCCGCATGAAAACGCTACTTGGCAAGATCGAGTGCCGACTTATCCGCGTGTTCGGCGGAAAGCACAAGTTCCGCAGGCTGCGCAAGGGAGAAATTGCGCCGATCCCCGGAGGCGCTTTCAGAAGGTGCGGAAGGTGCGGAGAGTTTAAGGCTGTCAAGGA
>JANLIB010000292.1 GCA_024653675.1 Gallionella sp.
AAAGAAATATTAGCGCGCCGCATATGTTTGATATGTAAGCGTTAAAATTTCTTGAGCAACGCCGTATCGCGACGGAGTTTGGATTAATAGAGGTGCCCTGAAGTGATTCAGACCGTGCTTATCGGGTTGTCACCCAAACACACTACCGGTAGTGTGCCGTGAGAACCAGTCATGAGAAGGTCTCCCGGCCTATATGGCCGCGACGGCCTGTGCCACATGGCTTACCGGCTGGCCATGAAAGGGCCGCTGACCCACTACACTAGTAGGCTTGGGAGACAACCCGGTAAGCACGATTCAGACTTTCGCCAAAGCGCACCCGGCTGAAAGTAAAACGCCTGACAAATCGCGGAATTAAATCACCTCAACCAGCCTTTCCCCGGCTTGCAGGCTGCGCTCGATGTTCGGCCAGATCGGTTGCAGCCATTCGAACAATGCACGGTTGCTGGTATTGCCGACCCGAAGCCAAAGCACCTGCGGCGCAGACTCTGCCGCCAATACGCGCTGCGGGAAGTCTTCATCTTTGCTGACGATTATTCCGCCGCAAGACAAGGCGTATTGCCAAATCTCAGCATCGGAAACGCTGGGGTAGAGGCGATCGAAAACATGTTCGGCAGTATGCCCCGCGCCACCAACAACCGAACCAATCCGGGCGGCAACTGGGCATCCACCACGAAGTGCATCAGGCCGCCTTCAGCACCACATGGTCTGACTGCCGCGCGGCATACTCCAATGCCGCAATAATGTCGCCGGGTTCAAGATAGGGATAATCAGCCAGAATTTCTTCACGAGACACATCTGCCGCCAGCAGATCCAGCACGTCCTTGACGCGCATTCGCGTGCCGCGCAGGCATGGTCGGCCACCGCAGACGGCGGGGTCAATGGTGATGCGATGCAGTTCGCTCATGATTTCCTCCTGAAAACCGGGTCGTCCGATCCAGTTGTGATAGATGATACGCGCGCCCCTCAAGCATCGCAATGCGTTATTCCATTTCTCCTTCAAACAGAAAACAATTCGTAGGTCGGGCTATGCCCGACATCCCTATCTGGCGGGTGGAACCCGCCCTACGTTATTGCGCCATTGAACAAGAAATGGAATTACACGCGATTGCACAATGCCAGCTTCTTTGTCTTCGTTAAACCTTTGATTTCCATTTCGCGTTTCGATGCAGCGGATCGGTCCGCGCAAGACTCGGCATACACCAACTCTACCGGCACGCGCGCCCGTGTGTACTTGGATGCCGTGCCTGCATTGTGCGCCGCGATGCGCTTGTCCAGATCGTTGGTGATGCCGCAGTACAGCGTGTCATCGGCACAGCACAGGATGTAGCAGAACCATTTCATCGTTGCTCACACGCCCTCACCCCTGCCCTCTCCCGGGGATTGAACATTGCCTTTCTCGTTTGCTCTTTCTCCCGCTTGCGGGGGAAAGTTGGATAGGGGGTAGAGCGGGAGAGGGCGCCGAAAGCGGGGGAGAGGGAATGCGTTTGCGGCGCAACCAGGCATAACCCAGCATCGCCGCAATCAACAGCATCACCGCCGCATTGCCCCAGCGCACATAAGGCGTGACGCCTTCATAGCCTTGCGCCTGGCCTTCCAGCACGTCTTCTTCGTGTTGCGGCAATTGCTGCAATACCTTGCCGTCCGTTCCGATGATGGAGGTGACGCCGGTGTTGGTGGCGCGCAGCATCATGCGCCCGGTTTCCAATGCGCGCATTTGTGAAATCTGGTTGTGCTGCGCAGCCGCATGGGAATTGCCGTACCAGGCGTCGTTGGTGACATTGACCAGCAGCGTAGCATTCGGCAGCGCGCGGATGATCTCTTCGCCGAACGCGTCTTCATAGCAGATATTCACCGCCACGCGCTGACCGGCGACATTGAGCGGGGCTTGCCGTGCGCCGCCGCGCGCCAGATCGCCCATAGGAATATTAAGCACGCCGTTGATGAACCAGCCGAGCAATGGCCTCAGCGGAATAAATTCGCCGAATACCACCAGGTGCTGCTTGCGGTAATGTTGCTCGTCCGCCGAGCCGAGCGAAAACACGCTGTTGTAGTAGCCGCCCTGGTCGCGCTCGAACGACCCGGTCAGCATATCGCCGCCGTTCCGCCTGGCATGGTCGCGCAGTTGTTCGAGCATGGCCGGCGGCACTTCATGGCGCAGCAGCGGCAATGCGGTTTCCGGCAGCACGGTTAAACGCGCCTCGCTTTGCAGCGCCAGGCGCCGGTAAGTCTCCAGCGTGCCGACCAGCGCGTCCTGGTTGAATTTCAGTTCCTGCGCGATGTTGCCCTGCACCAGCGCCACGCTGAACGGTTCGCCGCTGGGCTGCGTCCATGCGATGCCACACAATGCTGCGCCGCTGATCCACAATACGGCCAGCGCCGCCAACGCAAACCGCCCCTGTTTGTTCCAGCGTTCGCTCCATAACACTGCCAGCAACCCCGCGCTCACCGCCGCCGCCAGCGACACGCCATACACTCCCAGCAGCGGCGCGTAACCGGCCAGCGGGCTGACGCTGTGCGCATAGCCCATCGTCAGCCACGGAAAGCCGGTGAAAATCGTGCCGCGCACCCATTCTGCCAGCACCCATGCCACAGGCATCACCAGCACGGTACGCAGTCGGCCTGCCACAGGAATGCGCGCCTGCGCATATCCGGCCAGAGCGGGAAACAAACCAAGAAACGCGCAAAACAACAGCGTGCCAGGCAGCGCCAGCAGCATCGGCATGTCGCCATAATCGTGCAGCGCGATATATATCCATCCTGTGCCGGCGCTGAACAGTCCCACACCGAAACTCCAGCACAGCCACGCCGCTGCGCGCGGTAAAGCGGCGCGCTGCATCAATGCAAACAGCACCGCGAGCGCCAGCACCGGGGCCGGAAAGAACCCGAACGGCGCGAAACCTGATACGCAAACCGCCCCGGCCAGCAATGCCAATCCGTGATTTCTGGTCAATAAACTCATCAACGATCCCAATGCAAAACTCGCGCAGCATAACCGATTCCGCGCACCCGCCGCCAACTGCCCCAAAAATGGGGTGCGATTCAAACTGATGTGGAAGTATCCAGAGATCAGAGAGATCAGCCAGCCGACCCTTTGGAACAGCACCGGGAGCGCCGACGTCCGCGTC
>JANLIB010000301.1 GCA_024653675.1 Gallionella sp.
AGGTTTAGGCGAGCACTGTTCGAGTCCCGCAGTGGGGCGCGGAGTGTGCGCCCTGCCAGGTCGAGTTGCGCAGCCCCGCTTGCTTGCGGCTGAACGAGGGAACCCCGTAGGGGCGGCAAACCGGGGTCGCCTTTTCTTTGGTTACTTTCTTTTGGCGAAGCAAAAGAAAGTGACTAGCTGCCGGGCTACCCCCGGCGAAGTTGATTTTGTTTTCACCCTTCGACAGGCTCAGGGCGAACGGCCTAATTGAGTATGAGGTTTCATTGAACAACCTGATTGAAAAAACCAAGATCGTCGAAGTCGCCGCCGCCGTCCTGCAACGCCCCGACAACTCCTTCCTCCTCGCCCAACGCCCCCCCGACAAGATATGGCCCGGCTATTGGGAGTTCCCCGGCGGCAAAATCGAACCCGGCGAGACGCCTTACCATGCACTGGCGCGTGAATTGCACGAGGAGCTGGGCATTACAGTGACAACCGCTTATCCATGGGTGACGCGCGTGTTCACCTATCCGCATGCGACGGTGCGGTTGAATTTCTTTCGCGTGACGGCGTGGACTGGTGAGTTGCATCCGCACGAGGGGCAGGAACTTGCGTGGCAACCTTCCCCCTCCCCAACCCTCCCCCGTTGGGAGAGGGGACTGAGCGGCGGCATCTCTGTTGCACCTGTGCTGCCAGCCAACGAGCCTATCCTGCGCGCGCTGAAATTGCCTGCCTTGTATGCGATCAGCAATGCACGTGAATTGGGCGAAGAGGAATTTATGCGGCGACTGGATGCCGCTTTGCACAATGGTCTGCAGATGGTGCAGTTGCGCGAGAAGGATTATTCGCGCGAGGCGTTGCGGGCGCTGGCGCTGAAGTTGTTGCCGCTGCTGAGACGGCGCGATGCGCGCCTGATCATCAATGCCGATATCGAGCTGGCGAGAGAAGTTGGCGCGGACGGGGTGCAGTTGACTGCCGCTCAGTTGGCCGGATTGAGTGTTCGCCCTGATGTTGAATGGTGTGCGGCTTCCTGCCACAACGCGGAGGAGTTGCGCCGGGCAGAAGCGCTGGGTTGCGATTTCGCGCTGTTGAGCCCGGTATTGCCGACGCGGTCGCATCCGGGGGCGCCGCATCTGGGCTGGGAGAACTTTGCGGCGATTGTGTCAGGCTCATCCATCCCGGTGTATGCGCTGGGTGGTTTGACGGTGGCGGATTTGCACACCGCGCAACAGCACGGCGCGCACGGGATCAGTTTATTGCGTCAGGCCTGGTGAGGCGGCTCGATGAAATCCTGCCCGGTTTCGGGTTGTTCAACACGATAGTCTTCGCTGGCCCATTTTCCCAAATCAATCAGCTTGCAGCGTTCGCTGCAAAACGGACGAAAAAGGTTGCTGGTGTCCCATTGATGTTCTTTGTCGCAATGCGGGCACGTCACGACCAAAGATGATTTGATTTGCGTCATGAGGAGATGCTGCAAAAGGTCAACTCGAACGGCACGTCCTGCTCGAACAGGGTGGACTTGGGGGCGTAATCGGCAGCGATGAAGCGGATGTTGATGGCATACTTGTTGGCGCCTACTTCCGGTATGCAGGCCAGACTGGTGCTCAGGCCGACACGCAGCATTTGAGCGGTGCGCCCGCCCTGCATTTGCTGAAAAGCGCCCCGGCTTGCCGTGAATTGAAAGGCTTTGCCGCTTTCGCGCAACAAACGCAGGATGATTCTGAAACCGGAGTGCAAAGGCATTAACGGAGCCGTCCATGTGCGGAAATTTTCGCGCCGCAAGTTGAAATCCTGTTCTTGCCAGTAGTGATAGGAAGGCAGATCGAACTCGCATGTGCCGCCGGGCATGCTGATGCGTTGCTTGATGCCCATCAGCCATTCGTTCTCGCGCAGGTGCTGGCCGGTCTTGCCGGTCATGGCAAGCAGACTTGCGGAAGCATCGTCAATCTCCGCGAGGATGGTATTCAGCGCATATTCGGATATCGCCGGGTTGTTATGCAGTGAGGAGAGATTGCGTTTCTGGCGCTCCAGTTCCTGCAGCAATTCGGATTTCAAGTCGCCGCGGCTGACTACTTCGAGAATTTCAAACAGGGTGCACAGCGCCGCATGGTGGTCCCTGCTGTTATCGCGCTCGGCGAAATGCGCCATCCGCGCAAAAAGATACTCAAGGCGCAACAGGGTGCGCACTTTTTCATTGAGAGGAAATTCATAACTGATCACTTCGCTATTGTCCGGAGCGCTGCCAAATAATATTATTGGGCGCCTCTATTAATCCAAACGCCGTATCGCGACGGAGTTTGGATTAATAGAGGTGCCCTTATGTTGTCAAAGATATATTGAATAGCCTCATATCGTCAATCTGGCGCATAGGTATCGGGTACACCGGCAGAAATTCCCCGTCTGCCTTTTCCAAATTAAATAATCGCCGAATAGCCCTCATGCAGAATGGCAACCTGTTTGGCGATATTTCCCAGGCTGGACTCATTGTGGATTACATCGTCGGCAAACTGCAAGCGCCTGGCACGCTGCGTTTGCTGTGCGATAACAGCGCGTACTTCCGTTTCTGTCATGCGGCTGCGTCCGGTGACCCGTGCGATTTGCGTATCCTCATCGCAATCCACTACCAGTACGCGCTGGATCAGCTTTTGAAACGCGGGGCTTTCCGGCAGTAGCGGGGCGACCAGGATGATGTAGGGACTGTTTTGCAATTCATGAATTTGCGTCCTGGCCTGTTCGAGTATCATCGGATGCAGAATTGCTTCCAGCCGTTTTTTGGCGTCAGTATCCGAAAAAATCCGTCTGCGCATTTTTTCGCGGTTCAATGCGCCGTCGTCCGTGATGAAATCATCGCCAAAGTCCGCGCGAATCGCCGCTATTGCGGCGCCATCGGCTTGCGTCAGGCGATGGGCGATCTCGTCCGTGTCGATGATGCCGGCGCCATGTTCCAGGAACAGGCTTGCCACGGTGCTTTTCCCGCTGCCAATGCCGCCGGTAAGTCCAACGATGAGGCTCATCGGGCGGAAAGCAGTTGCAGATACTCGTGCGTCAGCGCTTGTCCCCAGAACAGGGCAATCAGCCCGCCACCCGCGAGATAGGGGCCAAACGGGATGGGAATGTTGCGGCCATGTTTGAATGCCACAATCATGGTGATGCCGACTATCGCGCCCACCAGCGAGGATAACAGGATGATCAGCGGCAGCATTTGCCAGCCCAGCCATGCGCCAAGCGCCGCAAGCAATTTGAAATCGCCGTAGCCCATGCCTTCCTTGCCGGTAGCGAGTTTGAATATCCAGTATACGCTCCACAGCGTGAGATAACCGGTCACAGCGCCCGGCACTGCGCTATGCAAATCGGTAAAGACTCCAAACATGTTGAACAACAGGCCTGTCCAGAGCAGCGGCAGGGTAATGTTGTCAGGCAGCAGTTGCGTGTCCAGGTCGATCGCCGTCAGTGCCAGCAGAGCCCAGATGAGCAGCATTGCGCCTGAAGCAGCCCAGCCGAATCCGAAGTGAAAAGCCGCAAAAGCGCACAATATGCCGCTGATCGCTTCGATAACCGGATAGCGCGGCGAGATGGCTGCACCACAGCCTTTGCACTTGCCGCGCAACAGCAGATAACTGACGAGGGGAATATTTTCCGATGCGCTGATGGGGTGACCGCAATGCGGGCAGGACGAGCGCGGAACAATGAGATTGTAGCGAGGGTGGGGAACGTGTTTCCCATCCGTGTGCATAAGAGAAGCTTCGTCGTTTGATTCGGCACATTGTTGCTGCCAGGCCAGCTCCATCATCTTTGGCAAACGGTGTATCACCACATTGAGAAAACTGCCGACCATCAAACCGAGGATCAGGCACATGACAATAAATGCGGTGGGAACCGTTTGAAGAAGTTCTATGAGACTCATTGGACGGACGGGGAAGTGGTGAGTAGTGAGTGGTGAGTGGTGAGTGGTTTTCCCACTTTCCACTTCCTACTTACTACTCCCCGTTCCCTGTTTCTCATTTAAACCACTTGGCCCATCTTGAAGATCGGCAGATACATCGCGATAACCATGCCGCCGATCAGAACACCCAGCACTGCCATGATGACCGGTTCCATCAGGCTGGACAGGCCCTCCACCGCATCGTCCACTTCCGCCTCATAAAAATCGGCCACCTTGCTGAGCATGGAATCCAGCGCGCCGGATTCTTCGCCGATCGCCACCATTTGCAGCACCATGCTCGGAAACAGCTCTGTCCCCTGCATGGAGGTAGTCAAGTTGGAGCCGGTGCTGACTTCGCGCTGAATACGCTTGGTGGCGTCAAAATATACAACATTGCCCGATGCGCCGGCCACCGAATCGAAGGCCTCTACCAGGGGTACACCGGCGGCGAACATGGTGGCGAGTGTTCGGCTCCAGCGGGCGATACAGGCCTTGCGGATCAGTTCGCCGAAAATGGGTAGTTTCAGCGACAGTTTGTCCATCACGTCCTGCATCTTCTTGCTGCGTTTCCAGGTGTAGAAAAAAAAGTAGGTGCCGCCGCCGACTACGCTAAAAATAAGCCACCAATAGGACACAAAAATATCGGAAATAGCCATAACGATCAACGTCGGGGCCGGCAAGTCTGCGCCAAAGCCCTCGAATAATTCCTTGAACGCGGGAATCACGAAAAGCATGATCACAGCGGTGATGATGAACGCCATCACGACAATGGAAGTTGGGTAGAACAAGGCCGACTTGATCTTGCTCTTGATGGCCTGGATCTTTTCCTGATAGGTCGCGAGGCGGTCAAGCAGGGTGTCCAGAATACCTGCTGCTTCACCCGCTCCGATCAGGTTGCAATATAACGCATCGAAATACAGCGGGTATTTCAGGAAAGCCTGCTGCAAGCTGCTGCCGGTTTCCACGTCAGTCTTGATATCGAGCAGCAGACGCGCCACGGAAGGGTTGCTGTTTCCCTTTCCTACGATATCAAAAGCCTGCAACAGCGGCACGCCAGCCTTCATCATGGTGGCAAGCTGGCGGGTGAACAAGGAAATGTCTTTTGCGCTGACAGCCTTGCCGCTGGTGCGCAGCCGCTTGATCTTTGTGACATTGATCCCCTGGCGGCGCAGATAAGCGGAAACCCCGGCTTCGCCAGGCGCTCGCATTTCGCCCTTGACTGCCTTGCCGGTTTTGTCCTTGCCTTCCCAAACGAAGGAAAATTCCTTCGCTTTTGGAGCTTTTGGAGCTTTTGCCGCGACTGCCATTGCGTCCCCCTTGGTCACGCCCGAATGCTTGCGGGCTGATGATGACGGGCATGATGCCGAGCTTTATGTCACTTGTAAAGCTGATGTGGCGAGTAGTGAGTGGTAAGTGGTGAGTAGGGAGTGGTTTTCCCACTTTCAACTGAGGTGCGTAGCACCGCTCTACTTCCGACTCACTGATTTTTCCCCGGCTGTGCCGGGAAAATCCGCGCTACCTTTACGATGCGATCCTGTGTCTGGATTATCTCAATCGGATATCCGGCGATCTTCAGGCTGGTTCCGGTTTCCGGAATGTCCTCGAGATGCTCCAGAATCAGGCCGTTCAGTGTTTTGGCGCCCTCCAGCGGGAAGTGCAGTCCCAGTTTGCGATTCAGTTCGCGCAAGCTGCTGCTGCCCTCCAGCAGAAAACTGCCGTCCTCGTGGCGCAAAAATTTGCCGGATTGCGACGGGGATTGGGTGGTAAATTCCCCGACAATTTCCTCAAGGATGTTTTCCAGGGTCACCAGACCGAGCAATTCGCCATATTCATCCACCACCAGTCCCAGACGCGTATGGCGCTCCTGAAACTGTTGCAGTTGCTTGAGCAGCGGCGTGTCGGAAGGGATGAAATAAGGCTCATGCAGCACCTCGCGCAATTGCGTGAGATCCAGTGTGGTTTCCTGCAACAAGGCCGGCGCGCGCTTGATATGCAGGATGCCGATGATGTTGCTGGGCGTCTCGGCATAAACCGGCAGAAGGGTGTGGTGGCAGGTGATGATCTGCTGGCGCAGCTCGCTTGAGTCAATATCCAGCGCTTCGATCTGGTTGCGCGGAATCATCACATCGTTAACGGTGATGCGCTCGAGATCGACCAGGTTCAGCAGCATTTTCTGGTGCTTGCGCGGCAGGAAATGCCCGGCCTCCAGCACCAGACCGCGCAACTCCTCCAGCGTTATTTTTTGCCTGCTCTGGTCCGTTTCTATCCTGATGCGCAGCAGCCACAACATGCCCTTTACCAGGGCGGTCGCCACTGAAACCACCGGGTGAAACAGCGTGATCAGCGGCGCAAGCAGATAGCTGGAAGGCAAGGCGATACGCTCAGGATGGCTGGCAGCAATGATTTTCGGCATAATCTCACTGAATACCAGCAGCACGAAGGTAATGCCCAGCGTTCCTAACAGCAGGTTCAGTTCGTCAGCGCCGAATAACCGCATGATGACCACATTGGTCACCGCTGCAGCGGCCACGTTCAATAAAGTGTTGCCGAACAGGATCGAGCCGAGCAGCTTGTCCACCTTGGCGAGCAACCGGGAAGTCAGCTTCGCGCTTTTGCTTCCCTTGCGGATCAGACTGTTCAGGCGATAGCGGTTGATTGCCATCATCGAGGTTTCTGCGGCGGAAAACCATGCGCCGAAGATTATCAGCAATAACAACGCGCCGATCAGCGCACCTAAGGAGATGTCGTCCAATGTGAGATTTCAGCGATATTTGACGGTGGGAATAGTGTGCGAGCGGCCGGCGGGTGTCAAGCGGCGCGCCGGTTGCTCAAAATCATCATCAGCACTCCGGCAACCACCATCGGCAAGCTTAGCCATTGCCCCATGCTGATGCCAAAAGTCATCAGGCCGAAGATGCCATCATCCGGATTGCGCGTGAATTCGCCGAGGAAGCGGAAGCTGCCGTAGCCGATCAGGAATAATCCGGATACTGCGCCGGCAGGACGCGGCTTGCGCGAATACAGCCAGAGCAGCGCGAACAGCAGCAAACCTTCCAGCGCGAATTCGTAAAGCTGCGAGGGATGGCGCGGCAGGTCATCCACCCTGGGGAAGACCATCGCCCACGGCACATCGGTGGGGCGTCCCCACAACTCGCCGTTAATGAAATTACCGAGACGCCCGAAGGCCAGGCCGGGAGGAACCAGCGGGGCGATGAAATCCATTAGTTGCAACCAGCGTATTTTCTGTTGCCGGGCGAACCACGCCATCGCTGCCAGCACTCCGAGAAAACCGCCATGAAACGACATGCCGCCTTCCCATACGGCAGGAATTTTGAGCGGATGCGAGAAGTAGTAGCCGGGATTGTAAAACAATACCTCGCCCAGACGTCCACCCAGGATCACCCCGATCACGCCATAGAACAGCAGGTCGTCGAGCAGTTTGGTATTGAATTGCGGATTTTTTAATATGGCGATGCGTTTGCGCCCCAGCCACAGAAAGGTCATGAAACCGGCGAGGTACATCAGCCCATACCAATGAATGGCAAGCGGGCCGAGGTGGATGGCGACAGGATCGAATTGTGGATGAACGAGCATGGGCACTTCTATAAATTCAGATTTCATCCCAACTGCTGAGTTGCAGAAAAAATTTCTTGCTTACATATAACCCATATGCGGCGCTGCAAAACAAAGTTTCAGTGTAGGGTAACCTTCAGGTTAGCCGGAACTAAAATTTTTTCCACGCCTTGCATTTGAGCGAACTCTGAATTTCTAGAAGTGCCCATGGGCGAATCGGGTAAAATCGATACGCCGATTATACGGGCATCTCTGCAGATCGCTCAAACACGCGCGAAATTAATAATCAGAAGGGGAAAATGGCCACCGCACAGCAATTGAACACTCAATTTGGCATCAATAAACGGCTGAGATTCAGCGATGATGCCCCCGTAAAGGGGATGCCGCCAGACTCTCGCCCTGCGGGCAGTCTTGGCGCAGCCAGCGGGCTGATCATCGCAGAGATCGACAACGCGCAGGCAACCGCATCGCTCTGTTTGCAGGGCGCGCACCTGATGAGCTGGCGACCGAAAAACCAGGCTGTGCCGGTGGTGTGGCTGTCGCGTGATGCAAAACTGGCAGCGGGCAAATCCATACGCGGCGGAGCGCCGGTATGTTGGCCGTGGTTCGGAGCGCATGCAATCGAATCAGGTTTCCCAGGACATGGTTACGCGCGTACCGTTCCCTGGCAGGTGATCGAGTCCGGCAGTGAGCCGGACGGCGCTACGCGCCTGACGCTGCGGCTAGTGGAAAGCGAGAAGACGCGCGCGCAGTGGCCGCATGCTTCAAAGCTCGACCTGACCGTGATCGTAGGCGAGACATTGCGTATGGAGCTGACCACCGAGAATACCGGGGCTACAGATTTCGTAATCAGCGAAGCGCTGCATACTTATTTACAGATCGGCGACATCGGCGCGGTACGCGTTACCGGACTGGACGGTTGCGATTATTGGGACAAGGTTGGCAGCTCCACGCTCAGGAAACAGCAGCGTGCAATCACATTCTCAGGCGAAACCGACCGCGTATACATCAACACGTCCGCCGAATGTGTGATCGAAGACGGCAAGCTGAAGCGCCGTATCCATGTCGCCAAGTCCGGCAGCCTTTCCACCGTGGTGTGGACGCCGTGGGCTGAAAAGGCCGGCAAGATGGGCGACATGGGGCAGCCGGAAGGCTGGCGCGAAATGCTGTGCGTGGAATCGGCGAATGCGATCGAGAATGTGGTGAAAGTCGCGGCGGGAGCCAGACATACGCTGATAGTCGAATATCGGGCCGAGCCGGTACAGTAGAATTGCCGGCAGTTTCGACAGAAGGTTTTGTCAAAAAATCGGGAGCGATCCTGAAAAATGGGCGATTCTGGCGCAGATTCTGGCGCAGATATTGGCGAATAACTATCGCCGCAGTGTGGGGATCATATCCCAGGCTGAATTTGCCGTGCTTGAACTATGTTCTCAACTATAATTGGTACGCGGCGTTGCTCGCTTACCGTCGCGGGAGCAGGTCGTTTAATGGAATGGGCAGTTAAGAATCAATGCTGAAGATAAAACCTTCGCACCGTTTTGAGTTTTCTAATAACGAATCGGGGAGCTAATCAATGAAATCCATTTTTGCTTGTATGGCTGCAGCAGGTTTAACGGTCGCAGGTAGCGCATTGGCAGCGGATATGCCGGAGCTGGCAAAGAAGATGAACTGCACCGCTTGCCATGCCATGGACAAGAAAAGACTTGGCCCAAGTTTTCAGGAGGTGGCCAACAAGTACAAGGGCGATGCGGCTGCAGCAGGAAAGCTGCAAACCAAGATATCCAAGGGTGGCAGTGGTTCGTGGGGCACGATGCCCATGCCGGCTAACGACGCAGCCGGCACCAAGCAAGCCGAGATCAAGGAACTGGTCGCATTCATTCTGGGTCTCGCCAGGTAAGCTGCCTCGAAGTTTCCGGGCATCAGGAACGATCCTGAAAAAGCCGGCGCATGCCGGCTCTTTTCGCCGGAGTTCCGGGTGTTTGAAATTGACAGGCAGAGCGCAGCCTTCGCATAATCACCAGGGCATAATTATCAGGCTTTCTTTCAGGGGTCAATCATGTCATCTCGCTTCATTCGTTCGCTGCTGATTACCGCCGTTATGCTGATCCTGCCGGGCTGTGAAAAATCGCCCACCGTCGAGCAAAGCACATCCGGCGAACTGGTCGTTCGCATCGGGGCATCGGCGCCGTTGACCGGTCCGCAGGCGCATATCGGCAAGGACAACGAAAGCGGCACGCGCATGGCGATAGAAGATGCCAACGCCAAAGGCATCGTCATAGGCGGGCGCAAGGTGCGCTTCGAGCTGATCAGCGAGGACGATCAGGCCGACCCCAAAACTGCGACCATCGTCGCGCAGAAGCTGGTGGACAACAAAGTCAGCGGCGTGATCGGGCACCTTAATTCCGGAACCAGCATCCCCGCCTCAAGGATCTACCACGACAACGGCATCGTGCAGATATCTCCGTCTGCCACTGCGGTGGAATTTACCGCCAACGGGTATAAGACCGCATTCCGCGTGATGGCGAATGATGCGCAGCAGGGCCGCGTGCTGGGCGGATATGCAACCATGAAACTGGCCGCGAAAAAGATCGCGGTCATAGATGATCGCACCGGCTACGGACAGGGTCTGGCGGACGAGTTCATCAAATCCGCACAGGCCAATGGCGCGCAAATCGTGGCGCGTGAATACACCAATGACAAGGCGTATGACTTCACCGCGGTACTGACCGCGGTCAAGGGCAAGCAGCCTGACCTGCTGTTCTTTGCCGGGATGGATCCGCAAGCGGGCCCGATGGCGAAGCAGCTCAAAGCCCTCGCGCTGAATCTGAAATTCATGATGGGTGATGGCGGCTACACCCCGCAATTCATCAAGCTGGCAGGCGACGCCGCGGAAGGTGCTTATGCGTCGCTACCCGGCGTGCCGCTGGACAAGATGCCGGGAGGCAAAGAGTTCGAGACTCGCTTCGTCGCCAAATATCAGCCGATCCAGTTGTACGCTCCGTACTGTTATGACGCGGTGAATGTGATGATCGCCGCGATGCAGAAAGCCGATTCGGCGGAGCCGGCAAAATATCTGCCTGTACTTGCCGGAATTTCACACGACGGGGTGACGGCAAAGATCCAGTTCGATGAGAAAGGCGATCTGAAGGGCGGAGCCATCACGCTATATCAAGTGCAACAGGGCAAGTGGCAGCCGCTGGAAACGCTGGGCGCGGTAAAGCAGGACTGAGGTGTGAGGACTGAGGCGCGAGTAAGCTCTTTACCCATCAGTTCCAGCACCTGACTCTTCTACTCTGTCCTCGCACCTCGGTACTCAGTCCTTTTTCCTCAATGGAAATCCTCTTACAACAAATCATCAATGGTTTAGTCCAGGGCAGCGTGTACGCGCTGGTCGCACTGGGCTATACGATGGTGTACGGCATCCTCGGGCTGATCAACTTTGCGCATGGCGAAGTGGTGATGATAGGCGCGATGCTGGCGCTGTCCGCACTCACGGCGTTGCTGGGCTTGGGCGCTCCGCCTGCATTGGCATTGCCGCTCAGCCTGGTATTGGCGATGGCGGGTTGCATGGCGCTGGGCTACGGCATCGAGCGCATCGCCTACCGCCCGCTGCGCCATGCGCCCCGCCTCGCGCCGCTGATCACCGCGATCGGCTTATCCATCGTGCTGCAGAACCTGGCCATGATGATCTGGGGACGCGAATATCACTCCTTCCCGCAGCTGATCGCCAACACGCCGCATAATTTCGGCGGCGCGATCATCAACGATATCCAGATCATCATTTTCGTGATGGCTTTGGCGATCATGGCGGGGCTGATGGTCGTCGTGCATCGCACCCGACTGGGGCGCGCGATGCGTGCGGTGGCCGAGAATCAGCATGCCGCGCAACTGATGGGTGTGGACATCAACCGCGTGATCTCGCTCACCTTCATCCTCGGTTCGGCGCTGGCAGCCGTGGCCGGGTTGATGGTCAGCGCCAACTACGGCCTGGCGCATTACTACATGGGATTTCTGCTTGGCCTGAAAGCCTTCACCGCCGCGGTGCTGGGCGGCATCGGCAACCTGCGCGGCGCGATGCTGGGCGGGCTGTTGCTCGGCCTGATCGAGAGCCTGGGCGCGGGCTATATCGGCGATCTGACCGGCGGATTCATGGGCAGCAACTATCAGGATGTGTTCGCATTCTTCGTGCTGATCGCGGTGCTGGTGTTCCGGCCTTCCGGCCTTCTGGGAGAGCGCATTGCCGAACGCGCCTGAATCTAAAAAACGTAATTTAAACCACAGAGAACACAGAGTTCACAGAGATGGAACCGGATTTCTCTGTGAACTCTGTGTTCTCTGTGGCTAACTGATTTTCCAGAATGAAATTCAATTCAAAATCCAAATCGCTACTCGCCGCACTCGCCATCGCACTGCTGCTCCTGCCCTTCGTCACCGAAGCGCTGCTCGGGCGCGGCTGGGTGCGCATCGTCGATTTCGCGATGCTCTACATCATGCTGGCGCTCGGACTGAACATCGTGGTCGGGCTCGCCGGTCTGCTCGATCTGGGTTATATCGCGTTCTTCGCGGTCGGCGCCTATTGCTACGCTCTGACCGGATCGCCGCATCTGGCGCTGGCCTTTCCGATGGCGTTCCCCGATGGCGTGCATCTGTCGTTCTGGATAGTCCTGCCGCTGGCGGCTTTGGTGGCGGGCGGTTTCGGCGTGCTGCTCGGTGCGCCCACATTGCGCTTGCGCGGCGACTACCTGGCCATTGTCACGCTGGGTTTCGGCGAAATCATCCGCATCTTTTTGAACAACCTCAATGCGCCCATCAATCTGACCAACGGACCGCAAGGCATCGGCCGCATCGACCCGGTCAGCGTGGCGAGCGTGCCATTGAACATCACGCAGAACATTTTCGGCATCGCACTGCCCTCGGTGCATCTGTATTTTTATCTGTTCCTGGCCTGCACCGTGCTGGTGATACTCGTCTCGCAGCGGCTGGAAAGATCGCGTATCGGCAGGGCATGGATGGCGATACGCGAGGACGAGATCGCGGCTGGCGCGATGGGCATCAACACGCGCAACCTTAAACTGCTGGCATTCGCGATGGGCGCGATGTTCGGCGGCGCGTCCGGCGCGCTGTTCGCCGGATTTCAGGGCTTCGTCAGCCCGGAAAGTTTCAGCCTGATGGAATCCATCATGGTGTTGTGCATGGTGGTGCTGGGCGGCATGGGCAACATTGCCGGCGTGATCCTCGGCGGCGTGCTGCTGGCCGTGCTGCCGGAAGTGCTGCGCCACGGCGTCGTGCCGCTGCAACAGGCGCTGTTCGGCAAAACGGTCGTCGACCCCGAGAGTTTGCGTATGCTGCTGTTCGGCGGCGCGCTGATCGTGATGATGCTGTACCGCCCGGCCGGGCTGCTGCCGTCGCGCGTGCGCCGCCGCGAGCTGGATACCGATGAGGCGGCGGAAAAGGTATGAACCTTAAAACCTTTTTTCATCCACGAAAAACACGAAAGCCACGAAATCAATCAATTGGCTACCCCAGTGTGGTGAATCACCCGATAGGTGGTGCCGTTTGTTGTGGTATCTATTCGAATATGTTCGTGCTTTTTCGTGCTTTTCGTGGACAAATGGGTTTTCCAGGATGAACCACACAACGCCATTGCTGCAACTCTCGTCCATCTGCAAACAGTTCGGCGGATTGAGCGCGCTGAGCGATGTGTCGCTGCACATCCGGCGCGGCGAGATCTACGGCCTGATCGGCCCGAACGGCGCGGGCAAGACCACGCTGTTCAACGTCATCACCGGACTGTATCAACCGGGCGCGGGCGAATTCCAGTTCAACGGTGCGCGCTATCAGGCCTGCAAACCGCATGTGCTGGCAAAGGCCGGCATCGCGCGCACCTTTCAGAACATCCGCCTGTTCGCCAATCTGACTGCGCTGGAAAACGTGATGATAGGCCGCCATCTGCGCACCCGCGCCGGTGTGTTCGGCGCCTTGCTGCGCAACCGCGCAACGCGTGATGAAGAGCGCGCCATCACCGGACGCGCGCGCGAATTGCTGCGTTATGTCGGGATCGAAAAGCCCGCGCAGACGCTCGCCAAGCACCTTTCTTACGGAGAACAACGCCGTCTGGAAATCGCCCGCGCGCTGGCCACCGATCCGCTGTTGCTGGCGCTCGACGAACCCGCCGCCGGCATGAACGCCACCGAAACCGCAAGCCTCAAGACACTGTTGCAGACCATACGCGCCAGCGGCATCACCGTGCTGCTGATCGAGCACGACGTCAAGCTCATCATGGGGCTGTGCGACCGCGTCGCGGTGCTCGATTATGGCAAGAAGATCGCCGAAGGCGTGCCTGAACAAGTGCGCAAAGATCCTGCCGTGATCGCCGCGTATCTCGGACAAGAAACCCCTCGCCCGCAGGCGGGAGAGGGGCAGGGGTGAGGGTCTGTGATGATGCATGAATCCAATTCCACAAACTCCGATTTCGTCATTCCGGCGAAGGCCGGAATCCAGTCCGATCAAATAGCTGGATTCCGGGTCAAGCCCGGAATGACAAATTCTAACAACGCCCTTTTGCAAGTTAGTGACCTGAAAGTCACCTACGGCGGCATCCAGGCCGTGAAAGGAATCGACCTGCACATCGCCCCCGGCGAACTGGTCGCGCTGATCGGCAGCAACGGCGCCGGCAAGACCACCACGCTGAAAACGCTGGCAGGCCTGCTCCATCCGGCCAGCGGACAGATCCACTACGACGGCAGGAATCTGCACAACGTTGCATCTCATCAGCGCGTGGCGATGGGCATGGCGCTGGTGCCGGAAGGCCGCGGCGTATTCGCGCGCCTCACCGTGCAGGAGAATCTGCAAATGGGCGCATACAGCCGCAGCGAACAACATGAAATCGCATCTGATCTTGCGCGCATGTACGAACTCTTCCCGCACCTCGCCGAACGCAAAAACCAAATCGCCGGAACGCTCTCCGGCGGCGAACAGCAAATGGTCGCGATGGCGCGCGCGCTGATGAGCCGCCCGCGCTTGCTGATGCTGGACGAACCCAGCATGGGACTCGCGCCGCTGATGGTGCAGAAGATATTCGAAACCATCCGCGACATCGCAGCGCTCGGCATGAGCATCCTGCTGGTCGAGCAGAATGCCAGGCTCGCCCTGCAAGTCGCCCGGCGCGGCTACGTGATGGAAAGCGGCTCGATCACCTTGTCGGGTGCGGCCAGTGAGTTGCTGGGGAGTGATGCGGTGCAGAGGGCGTATCTGGGGGGTTAACAATGCGGAGGGACGCACATCGTGGGCTGTTCAAAATCAATTCGACTCCGGTGCTGAGGTCTCACAGATTTCCTCCAAGGCGGAATATATGTTGTTCATTCAGCCCTTTTCTGACACCAGCTTATCAATTTCCCTAACTAAATCAGGCATACGGATGTTTGGGAATTCCTTCATATGTTTCTTTATTATCTTCTTGAGGTCTTCTTCGAGATGCAAACAGCCCGCTTTTTCAAGCAGTTGCCACAATCCATAACCATCCGTGATATTTTCTTTTCTCTCTTTGAGTTCGGGTCTTCTATCGGTGTGGCCGTATTGTGTTATTAGTTCGTGTAACCCGAGGCACCAATACATATTGGATAGCACACCGTATTTGATTGCGTCCTTAGGGGTTTTTTCTCTTTCACGAAACAAACCCATTTTTTCGTAGATTTGAGACAGAGACATTGGGTCACTGGCAAATGTCCGGATTAAGTCATTAAACCAAGCCCATGCCTCGTCGTTTTTCCCTGCCTTTTGAAGATATGGGGGTAATTTGAGATAGTCTTTTACTGTCAGAGTGAGGTTCTTTTCCTGCGCTTCTTTGTAGGCCTCCTTTATTTTCTCAACGGCTTCTTCGAACTTCCCCCCCGTTGGCCAGTCAAAATCCCCCACCTCTGGTCACTTCAAAATCCCCCACCCTGATGCGTGTTTGACGGCGCAACAAAGCACCGTTTTTCGATCCATCTGAGTACTGGCAGGACGTTAACCTCACCCCTCGAATCAACGAGGGAGTTATGGAGTGAACGTCTTGAAACCACATCTGCAAACAACGGTATTTACACTACTGGCCGCCGGAAAGAGCCAGCATGAGATTTCACGCATCACGGGAATTGATCGCAAAACGATACGTCGTCTTAATGAGAGCTTTGTTGCCGAACAGGCAAAATCCCCCGGGGTGGCCACCGGTTCGACCAGTCAAATTCCCCCACTCCGTCCACCGGGGCCGATCAGGCAATCGGCATCCGCGTGCGAGCCTCACCGCGAATTCATACAAGCCCAGCTTGGGCTTCGCCGAAACTTCACCGCCATCTATCAGGATCTGGTTGACCACTTTGGCTTTGGCGCCAGCTATAACAGCGTAAAGCGTTTTGCAGGAACCCTGATCGAGCACGATCCGGCGCAGTTCGACCGGCTGGAATTTGCGGCAGGTGAAGAGGTGCAGGTGGATTACGGAGAAGGTGCACTGACCCGTTACCCCGGCACGGATCGTTATCGCCGCCCCCGGTTGTTTGTCATGACCCTGCGCTATTCACGGCGCAGTTTCCGGCGCGTAGTGTGGAAGTCCGGTCAGGAGACATGGGCCAAGCTGCATGAGCAGGCTTGGCGGTATTTCGGCGGCACCTCCGCTTACGTGGTGCTGGACAACCTGAAGGAAGGGGTCATCAAACCCGACCTGTACGAACCGGAACTCAACTCGGTCTATGCCGCTGTGCTCGCGCACTATGGCGTGGTCGCCGACCCGGCAAGGGTACGCGACCCAAACCGCAAGGGGACTGTCGAGAATGCGATTCAACACACCCAGAGTACGGCGCTCAAGGGGCGGCGCTTCGAATCGGTCGAGGAGCAGAACGAATTCCTGGAACACTGGGAAACCAAGTGGGCGGCGCAACGCATTCACGGCAGCACCAGGCGTCAGGTCGAAGCCATGTTCCAGGAGGAACGCGCGGCACTCAGACCGTTGCCACTGCAAGGCTTCCAGTACTTCACCGAATGCGAACGCACCGTTTACGACGATACCTGCATACGGGTCGACCACAGCAGCTACGCCGCCCGCCCAGCCCCCATCGGTAGCATCGTACTGGTGCGCCTGTTTGAGCACCATCTCGAAATTCGCAACCTCCAAACCCAATCCCTGCTACGCACGCACCCTCTTGCGGAAAGACCGGGCAGTGTGATCCTGCCGAACGATGAACGCCCCTTTAACCCGTCGCGTGAAACCCATCGCATTCTGGCCCAAGCCAAAGCAATCGGCCCGTCAGCCGAGCAACTTTGCCAGAAGCTGTTCGACAGCGAAGGGCGCGTCATCCAGCGCCGTCTGTGGGGCATTGTAGGCCTGGTCAGGCGCTACCCACGCAGGTTGATCGACCAGGCCTGCGCGATTGCCTTGCGCGACGGCGTGCGCAGCTACAAACAGATTCAGGCTCTGACCGAGCGCCTGCTCAAAGAAACCCTCGATGCCATTGATGCACCGGTTCAAGGCGAGCTTGCGCTGACACAGAGCCATCCTTTGATTCGGGGAGGCGATGACTATGCCGACCTGTTCACCCTCGGCGCCCGACAAAGCGCCGCCTTGCCATCAACCTTGGAGGAATTACCATGAGCATGACCATGAACGAAATCGAGCGCGCGTTGCGTGAACTGCGCCTGTCCGGAATTCTCGCAACACTGAGCACACGCATCCTGCAATCACAGGCAAATCAGGAGCCCTTCCTGGACACTTTCTCAATGATCTTGCAGGACGAGCTTGACCGGCGACGTTCAAGCCTGACGGAGCGACGTTACAACAAATCCGGTCTGGACGAACGCGCCATGCTGACCGATTTCGACTGGCGTTTCAATCCAAAACTGCCCAGGCAAGCCTGCTTCGAATTGCATACTCTAAAATTCATTGCAGAAGGTCAAAATGCGCTGCTCATCGGTAAACCGGGCACAGGCAAAAGTCACGTTGCCAAGGCGGTGGCCTACCAGGCAACCCTGCAAGGCCACGACGTCCGCTATCTGGAGGCAGACAGTGTTTTTGCGCAATACGCATTGGGCAGCAACGCCGATAAGGAACGCCAACTGCAACCATTGCTCAACGCAGATTTGGTGGTGCTCGACGATTTGTTTCTGGCCAGGCGCATCAGCGACAGTGCAGGCGAACTGTTGCAGATGCTGGTACACCAGCGCTACAAACTGCGGCGCAGCATCGTCGTGACATCAAACCGCATCGTGCAGGATTGGGGGAAATATTTGGGCGACAACACGATGGCTACAACCATTCTCGACCGGCTGATGCATCGCTCGCATTTGCTCGAATTCGAAGGCAAGAGCTATCGACTCAAAGAGGCCGCAACTCGATTTGCTCAAAACACCTCAACAAGCTCATAATCTGCCCGTCCTGCCTGGGGGATTTTGGGTGGCCAATGCTGGGGGATTTTGAAGTGGCCAACGGGGAACTTCCCAGCTTTCTTCAAGACTGTTGATTCTTTCATTAAGTCGTTATATTTCCGAAACAGATCATCATTAACCAGAGTCTCAGCTACGAATTCAACGCGTTCTTTTTTGCGGAGGAAGTAGTAGGCGACGACTGCGGCAAGAATCAGGAAAATAACTACATTCACGTAATTCTCCTCAAGCAACTTAACGTTCGCCTTGAGGCGCCGAGAAAAGCGCGCAGCGCTTTACGAGGCCGCACTCGAAGGCGTTGTTAAGTGCCATTTACCCTACACAAATAATCGATCGTTAGAAACAACGGAGCTAGTACGTAAAGGGCGACGTCAAATAACACTGTAACCACTTTTCTCCATGTGCCTGCGCAGGGTTCCGTTGAATGCGCCTCAGACGGAATTACTTCCTCTGGACTCACACCTAGAATCTTGCTTGCGGGAACGGCAATCTTGCTTTTTATGGTCCATCCGAGCCGTCCAATTTCACTACCCTCTCGAATGTAAAACGTGAATGCCAAGAAAGAAACTACCCACGCAATTAAGACTACGGTTAGCTCAATGTGGCCGCTTAGCATCCTTTGGAACGACCATGCATAGAATGCGAGCACGGCCGCAACAACAGCCTTCTGTAAATTTGAACGCCGTGCGATCTCGCTCTTTAGAGTATCGAAATCGGCCAGCAGGAACTCCAACAACTTATTTTCTTTATCATCCATAGGTCAAGTGTATCGGAGTCGAATTATTTTTGGTAAGTAATCAATTGCGGAAGTTTGTCATGCTTTCGTCTGCCAATAGAGTACTTTTAGCAACCCGTCAAAATATGCATCAGGTCCGATCCGAGCGGTCGCGCACATTTTTTGTGTTGGCACCCTTGAACATGCCGCGCACCTCGCTCATCTCGCGGCGTGGAATCATGATGATGGCGTTGCCCTTGGCAACAAAGACGAATTGTTGCCCGGCCTTGAGTCCGAGGTCATCGCGAAATGCCTTGGGTATGCCAATTTGAAATTTCTCGGTGAGGGTGGCGGCGTACATGCTTACTCCTTTTGTATGCATCCGTGATTCGCAAAATACAGGGCGGCATGTTTAAATTCAAGGGTTATTCCATGAGCTGCCATCATTCAGACCAGCACTTCAAGTCCGTGTTTTTCAACCACGCGCAGCAGCTTGAGCGCCATTCCGCTGGGCCGCTTCTGGCCTGCTTCCCACTTCTGCACAGTGGATGCGCTGGTATTCAGATAGCGGGCAAATATGGATTGGCTGACATGAGCATGTTCGCGAATGCGCTTGATGTCCTTGGCATCGAATTCAGGTGGTTGTTCCAAACACAAGGCATCATATTCACGCATGGTGGTTTTATTAATGACACTCGCGCGCTGCAATCCTTTCGCCGCGCTGTGAATTGCGGCAAAAGCATCGTTTCTCGATTTCGCTGTAGCAGTCTTAGTCGTCATGACAAATCTCCAATAAATCTTCATCTTTCAATAATGCTGCAATCTGGGCTTCACTCGCGTTACCGTAATCCTTCGCAAGTTTTTTAAATGCAAGCAGCTCATCCGGCGTAATGTTCTCACGGTCTTTTTTTGCATACAGGTAAGCATATATCCAATGCCGTCCGGCCTTGGCCAGAATAATTGAGCGGTGCATGTTATCGTTCAAACGCTTTTTGAATACTCCGCCGCCAAGATCATCAGCCTGCCCTTGCATGACCTGGCGCATCGCGCGGCAAAGCTCTCTATCCGTGATCTTTGCCTTGCGAACTTCCTTTGCAAACCATGCGGTCTTGAACACCCGAGCCGATTCGGCTGGCTCTGCTTTAACGGGTTTGGGAGAGTTTCTAAGCATGTTGAAGCATAGCACTGGGTGCAATGAATAACAAGACTGAGTGGAATGGTCCATTCAGATGCGCGTATCAGAAGAGGGGCGCGATAAATCGCACCCCTACACTCCCCACTGTGCCGTCAACTTCCGATCCCGTCTGCTCTCCGTCATGCGCAGCATGAACGCACAGTCCTTGCGATGTATCGTGATACCCCGGTCACGCGTGACGTAGCCGACGATGTCACTCCTGAATTGCTCCTGCAAATCGCCCGGCGCGGCTACGTGATGGAAAGCGGGGCTATCACCCTGTCTGGCGCGGCTGGCGAACTGCTGGGCAGCGATGCGGTGCAGCGAGCGTATCCGGGCGGTTGACCGGGACGGCTATCAGATATTGCGCAATAACCAACGGGCATTGCGCCCTGCGGAACTTTTGAAATGGAATTGCTGATGGGCGCCTAATGCGCCTCATCCCAATTCCTGCCCTCACCCAACTCAACACGCAGCGGCACTTGCAGTTCGGCGACACCGCACATCAGCCCGGGCAGCATTTCCTCGACCAGGTGCAACTCAGCCTCCGGCGCTTCAAGCACCAGCTCATCATGCACTTGCATGATCAATCGGCTGTGCAATTTTTCAGTTTCCAGCCAGTGCTGCACTTTGATCATCGCCAGCTTGATCAGGTCGGCTGCGGTGCCCTGCATCGGCGCGTTGATCGCGGCGCGTTCGGCGCCCTGGCGTTTCATGCCGTTGCTGGCGTTGATTTCCGGCAGCCATAAGCGGCGGCCGAATACGGTCTCGACGAAACCCTGCTGCCTGGCCTGCTCGCGGGTACGCTGCATGTAGTCCGCCACGCCGGGATAGCGCGCGAAGTAGCGGTCGATGTAGGCCTGCGCGGCGGCGCGTTCGATGCCGAGCTGTTTGGCGAGGCCGAACGAGGACATGCCGTAGATCAGGCCGAAGTTGATGACCTTGGCGTAGCGGCGCTGCTCGCTGTTGATCTCGGCGGGCGCGATCATGAAGATTTCGGCGGCGGTGGCGCGGTGGATGTCTTCGTTGTTGGCGAAGGCTTGCAGCAGGCCAGCATCGCCGGACAGGTGCGCCATGATGCGCAGCTCGATCTGCGAGTAATCCGCTGAGACGATGCGGCTTCCGCTCGGGGCGATGAACGCCTCGCGGATGCGGCGGCCTTCGGCGGTGCGCACCGGGATGTTTTGCAGATTGGGGTCGCTGGAGGCGAGCCGTCCGGTCACCGCCACTGCCTGCGAGTAGCTGGTATGCACACGCCCGGTTTTCCGATCCACCATCTGCGGCAGCTTGTCGGTGTAAGTGGATTTGAGTTTAGCCATGCCGCGATATTCAAGCAGGATTTTCGGCAGCGGATAGTCGAGCGCCAGTTCCTGCAAAACTTCTTCGTCAGTGGACGGATCGCCGCTGGGAGTCTTTTTCTTTACCGGCAAACCCAGTTTGTCAAACAGGATTTCTCTAAGTTGCTTGGGCGAATTCAGGTTGAAAGGCTGGCCGGCAGCCTCGTGCGCCCTGGCTTCCAGCGCGATCAGCTTCTCGCCCAGCTCGCGGCTCTGGATTTTCAGCAGATCGCAATCCAGCAGTACGCCGTTGCGCTCCATCGTGTACAGCACCTGCATGCTCGGCAGTTCGATGTTGCGATATACATGCCGCAAACCTTGTTGCGACTCAATCTGCGGCGCGAGCGCATGGTGCAGTTGCAGCGTGATGTCGGCATCTTCGGCCGCATAGCGCGTGGCGGTATCGAGATCGACCTGGTCGAAACAGATCTGTTTCGCTCCTTTGCCCGCCACGTCGGCAAAGCTGATGGTCTTCACATTGAGATGGCGCAGCGCGAGGTTGTCCATGTCGTGCGGCTTGTGGCTTTCCAGCACATAGGATTGCAGCAGCGTGTCGTCGCGGATGCCCGCCAGCGCGATGCCGTGATTGGCGAAAATATGCATGTCGTACTTGAGGTTCTGCCCGAGCTTTGGATGCCGCGAGTTTTCCAGCCACGGTTTGAGTTTGTCCAGCGCCTGGTCGCGCTTGAGTTGATCCGGCGCACCAGGATAAACGTGCGCGAGCGGCAGGTAAGCAGCTTCATGCGGCAAAACGGCGAACGACATTCCGACCAGTTGCGCGTTCATCATATCCAGTCCGGTGGTTTCAGTATCCACGCAGGCCAGCTCGGCAGCGAGCAGTTTTTCCAGCCACGCGTCGAGCCGGGATTCGGTCAGGATGGTTTCGTAGTGCGCGTTGTCGGTGCGGCTGGGTTCGATGCCGTATTCCCTCTCCCCCTGGGGGAGGGTTAGGGAGGGGGTGAATGGCTGCACGCGTGCTCCCCCACCCCCTCCCCCAGCCCCTCCCCCGATGGGAGAGGGGAGCGAGAGTTCGCGCAGCCAGGTCTTGAACGCGAAGCGCTCATACAGGCTGCGCAGTTGTTCCGTATCGGGTGCTGGGGGAACCAGTTCGCCGTATGGTTTCGGCAGCTCCACGTCACATTTCACCGTAAGCAGGCGGCGCGCCTGCGGCAGCCAGTCCAGCGCACGGCGCAGGTTTTCGCCGACCACGCCACTGACCTCAACGGCATGCTGCATCAGATTGTCCAGCGTGCCATATTGAGCGAGCCATTTCACCGCAGTCTTGGGGCCGACTTTTTCCACGCCCGGCACGTTGTCTACAGCGTCGCCGGTTAATGTCAGAAAATCGAGTATGCGCTCCGGCGGCACACCGAATTTTGCGTTTACGCCCGCCATATCCAGCGTTTCGTTGTTCATCGTGTTAATCAGGGTCACGTCTTCATTCACCAGTTGCGCGAGATCCTTGTCGCCGGTGGCGATAATGCAGCGCACGCCGTCCCGTGAAGCCTGGTGCGACAATGTGCCGATCACATCGTCCGCCTCAACGCCCTCATGGATAAGGATGTTCCAGCCGGATGAGGCAATGGCCTGATGCAAGGGTTCTATCTGCTGCACCAGGTCGGCTGGCATGGCGGGGCGATGCGCCTTGTATTGCGGGTACAAGTCCTCGCGGAAGGTTTTACCTTTTGCGTCGAATACGCACAGGTTATAATCCGCCGGGTAATCGTGGCGCAGCTTGCGCAGCATGTTGAGCACGCCGTAGATTGCGCCGGTCGGGAAGCCTTCGCGGTTGCGCAGATCCGGCATGGCGTGAAATGCGCGGTACAGGAACGATGAACCGTCGACCAGCAACAAAGTTTTATCGGAGCCCGCTTTATTCATTTTGAATTTCAGTTCTGTTTATTATTGGGGATACTTGCATGAGCATACCGTCCAAACTGCCTATACCCGTCATACCGGAAGCGTGGAACTCCAAGGAGTCATGGCGCGTGTTCGGCATTATGTCAGAGTTTGTTTCTGCCACCGAACGGCTTAACCAGATCCATCCCGCCATCAGCATCTTTGGCAGCGCGCGCACCAGGCCGGGTCAGCCCTATTACAAACTGACGGAGAAGATCGCACGGCTGCTTTCCGATGCGGGATTCTCGGTCATTTCCGGCGGAGGCCCCGGCATCATGGAGGCCGCCAACAAGGGCGCGTACTACGGCAAATCTCCCAGCGTCGGACTGAACATTCAGCTGCCGCACGAACAGGTCGGCAACCTCTATCAGAACATCAGCCAGAGTTTTCAGCATTTCTTTACGCGCAAAGTGATGTTCGTAAGGTTCGCCAGCGCTTATGTGGTGATGCCCGGCGGCTTCGGCACGCTGGACGAACTGATGGAAGCCCTGACGCTGGTGCAGACCGGCAAGACGCGCAAGATGCCGATCATCCTGGTGGGCAGCGAATTCTGGGGCGGCATGCTGGACTGGTTCCGGACCACGTTGCTGGATGAGGAAGTCATCAGCCCGGAAGACATGTACCTGATCCAGCTCATCGATGATCCCAAGGAAGTGGTCAGCGCGATATTCAAATACTACGAAACGCGCGGCTTCGAGCCTTCCGCAGCGGAACGCGAACGGCAGTTGTATTTGTAATAGCCTGGGACTTATGGGCGCCTGTTATTAATAGAGGTGCCCATAAGTTTCATGAGCGAGCACTATGCGGATCATCAGATCGCCCCGGTGGCTGGAACACCGGCTGATCAAGGCAGCGTACGCGATGCGGCAACCCGATATAGGGCACCTCTATTAATCCAAACTCCGTCGCGATACGGCGTTGCTCAAGAAATTTTAACGCTTGCATATCAAACATATGCGGCGCGCTAAAATTTCTTT
>JANLIB010000304.1 GCA_024653675.1 Gallionella sp.
GGCGCGAAAGAAATTTTAGCGCGCCGCATATGTTTGATATGTAAGCGTTAAAATTTGTTGAGCAACGCCGTATCGCGACGGAGTTTGGATTAATAGAGGTGCCCTTTACCATTCCCATGCCCGCATAACCCAGTTAATCGCTGGCGTTATCAACCACCATCACATTGAAATCCTGAAATGTTCACACAGCACGCACTGGGCAATTGCTCATCCTTTCCAGCCTCTCGAATGATTGCGGCATATCTCACACCACCGCCCGGAAATGGCTTTCAGTGCTAGTGTCGTGTCATGTATAGAATGGCGTATAGAGTTATCGGGTATCGGTAGGGTGGATAAAACGCCGAAGGCGTGTATCCACCATTTTTCTGGTGGATTCGCACTACGCGCTTAATCCACCCTACGAAAAGCAACTCGTATTAATGCGACTATCATGCATGACACGACACTAGCAGCTTGCTCAAGCAATATGCAGCCCATGCAGGCGCGCTACTTTAGACATGCGTCCGTTTCTAATCTCGGTGGCAACAACTGCTATTCCATCCGCCACAAAATCCATGATGTCGTCGTACACACGACGATAATCACGGCCCGACATTTTGGCGATTTGATAAATGGATTCGTGACCGCTCGATTTTGCCAAGACGCGTAATGTACCGAGCTTTTTCGGGTGAAAGCGCGTCACAGAAGCGGAGACAGGGAATGAAACATCGCCCGCCACATAAAATCCCCAAGCGGCATCCAAAATGGCTTTTTTGTTTTCATTAAGCTCATCGGCACCCCGCAACAACGGCCATGCCTTGATGAACTGACGCTTGCCGAGCAGATCGATTAAATCGGCCGCTCGCATGTAGTTGATGCTTTGCCGAATGACATTGGTATTGCCGGATTTGAATGCCGGCAACCACTTGGCGTAGTCCAACTTACCTTGGTCCCAGAAGGCCATGCGCTTGGCGCGTTCCCATGCTCCAATTTGGCTATGCGTGATTTTCATCATCAATTCCATTTAGTTTTTGAATCGTCATCGCCTCATTCACCAGCAAGGGTTTGATGTCTCCAATCAAGGTCAGCCCAAGGTAGGGAGGCAGTAATTCAAGCCCTTCAAACTCGTCCATCAGATCAAACCATGGCATGCTCAGGATATTTGCGCAGAAGGCATCCTGCGGATAATTGGCGCCATGTTGATTCGACTCACTTAGAAAGCTGTGTATGGGTTGCACCTGACTGCTGAGCACATAGGCATCGAACAAGTCTCTCGCGGTTTGGCGAGCACCTTTCGTACCCTTACCATAACCGCTGCCTGATATGGTGCGCAGTTTCCTGTGAAACAAACCGCTGATTTCTTCGGTAATCACATTGCCGAATTGCTTCTTCGGCCACATGCCTTCGTACACGTCTTCAACAAACGAGAGCTTGACGGTGGATTCATCAAGGTTTGCATATCCATGCAATTGATGTGCGAATACGCCGCCAGACTCGAACTGCACGTCACCCAGGTTGATTCCAATGCGGCCCAGCGCTATCGAAAGTTTTTCTGGGGAGAGATTCCCCCCCACAAAAAAATCGAGATCATAAGACACTCGATGGTGCAGGTAATACCTCGCCAACGCAGTTCCGCCTGCCAAAATGCAGTTTGGAATACCGATATGTACAAGGTTTGAAAATACCTTATCTAAAATTGCATCCTGTGTTTTGTGTAGTGAATATGTCATATATGACAGTTTCTAGAATATTCCTATACTTGTCAAGAGCACTTCTAAAAATTCATATTTCGTCGCTCCCGCGTAGGCGGGAGCCCACACAACACTGAACAGACTCAAGAAACTTGCTAACATCAGCCAACCTGGCCACAACGGCTGAAGCAACGCTTCAACGCAGGCCTATTGGCAAACCTCTACTTTTGGCGCAATAACATCGGCGATGAAATTGATGTCATCTGACTCTTTTCGAGAAAACACCACTCGATCAATTACTTAAAAATATGGAGCCGCAAATGACTACACCGCAAGACAATAACAAACTGAATCTATTCAATTAAATCTCCGGCCACTTCTGGTTTGATATGTAAGCGTTAAAATTTCATGAGTAACGCCGTATCGCGACGGAGTTTGGATTAATAGAGGTGCCCATATGTCATTTCTCAAATAATGCGAGTTGAATTCGTCTCATGATTTATGCAATTCTGCGGCCATATCCTCAAGGGAAATCGCCTCAACATCGGACGCAAGGCGGTAGCGTTCCGCGCCGGGGTAGACGACAAACTTCCGGGCAGGCGCAAGATCTGCGCAGGCGGCATGAAAACCCCGCTCCAGCTTGGGCGCAAGGCTGCGCTTGATCTCGATGGCCCACAGATTCCCATCCGGCCATGACAGCAACAAATCAATTTCGGCCCCGCCGCCGGTACGATAATAATAGCCCTGCGCTTCGGTTGCGGCACAGACCAGCAAATTTTCGATCACGAAACACTCCCAACTCTGTCCGACAACGGGATGAGCGAGCAAGGCTTCCTTGTCGGAAATATTCAGCAACGCATGAACAAGGCCGCTGTCGCGCACATAGACCTTGGGCGCTTTAACCAGCCGTTTGCCCAGATTGGCATGCCAGGGAGGCAGACGGCGCACGAGCAGCAAATCAACGAGTAAATCGAGATAGCCGCCGGCAGTTTTAACATCCACGCCGAGGTTGCGGGCGAACTGCGCCGTGTTGAGCAGCCCTCCCTGATGATGCGCCAGCATGCCCCAGAAGCGGCGCAAGGTTTCAGCTGCAATGCGCGGGCCGAACTGCGGAATATCCCGTTCCAGATAAGTGCGAATAAAATCCTGCCGCCAGCGCAGGCTTCGTGCTGCATCGGATGCAAGCAGACTTTCCGGAAAACCCCCGCGCACCCATAGATCGTCTGGTGGCAGCTCTCGTGTTTCCAACACGTTAAAAGGCGCGAGTTCCAAATAGGCAATACGGCCGGCCAACGTTTCACCGGATTGTTTGAGCAAATCGAGCGATGCGGATCCCAGCAGCAGATATTGCCCTGATTGCCGGCCGGCTCTGCGTCCCCGGTCGATGAGACCCCGCAGAACAGGGAAAAGGCCTGGGGCACGGTGAACCTCATCAAGGATGACCAACTTGTCCTGATGATCCGCGAGGTAAAGTTCGGGTTGATCGAGCTTGGTCCGATCCTGCTCGGATTCGAGGTCCAGGTAAAGTGCGTGGTGTCGCTTACCGATCTCCAGTGCCAGAGTAGTCTTCCCCACTTGGCGCGGCCCCAACAATGCCACTGCAGGGGAGTGGGCGATTGCTTCCGAAAGATATGCAGAGAGAAGCCTGTCAATCATGTGTGTAATTATGGAGTGTTACTACGTTAATTGCAAGGATGGTTACAACGTATATGCAGTTTACCTGCCAAACACCCGCTTATCCAGCCGCCAGATCTGCGCGACGGAAACTTTGCGGTTCTTCTGTATCTCCCGGCGCTTGCGCCACATCTTCGGCAAACCCGACAGCGCATCGCGCTTGGCCCTGAGTATCACCCGCCCCTTGCCGCGCACAACGAACAAGCACACTGCCGCCATATTCATCGCAAGGTGCAACGGCAAACAAGCCCAGAACAACCAGCCGGGCATATTCTTCACATAGTCCCGCACACCGCATGTTTCGTTATGGTTGACATATTATGCGGCGCATAATAGCATTCGCCCATGATTAAGTCGTTCAGGTGCGCCGATACTGAAATGCTGTACCACGATGTGCTGGTTCCGCGATTTCGTTCGATTGAACGACCGGCACGCCGCAAGCTGCTTTATCTCAACCGTGCGCGCACGTTGAATGATTTGAGGCAACCACCCGGCAACCGTCTGGAAGCGCTTAAGGATGATCGCAAGGGGCAGCACAGCATCCGCGTCAACGACCAATGGCGCATTTGCTTCAAGTGGTCAGGCGGCGATGTTTATGATGTTGAAATTGTGGACTATCACTAAGGAATAAATCCATGACTAAAAAATTACTTGACCCCATTTTTCCAGGTGAAATTTTGCTGGAAGAATTTATGAAACCGATGGGAATCAGCATCAATGCACTGTCACGGGATATCAACGTCCCGCCCAACCGAATCAGCGAGATTGTGAACGGCAAGCGTGCAATCACTGCAGATACTGCGTTGCGCCTGGGTAAGTATTTCAGTGTTTCCCCTGAAATTTGGTTAGACCTACAAAGCGATTATGACATCCGCACGGCTCAGCGTACCGTCTGGCCACAAATCGAGCCGCATATCCGCGCACATGCCGCATAAACCCGGATAATCCGTTAGACCGTTCGTTCACTGTAGGAGCCCGATTTAACCGGCCACTTGGTTGTCGTTCTTTGACAACCTAGTGGAATGGCTATGCAAAGCCATCGGGCGAATATTCACGGTTAATCGCCCGATGAATCGGGTTCCTACAACGGCGTTCCCCCTTAATGGATTATCTGGGATAAACCAGGCAAAACGCAGGGGTAGAATTTACCGGCAACATGCCGAGAACAAGAGAGCCGCCATTACCTGTACTCGCAACCTGGCCGCTACTTTCCAAACACCCGCTTGTCCAGCACCCGCCAGATCTGTCCCACGGCCGCTACCCGGTTTTTCTGTATCACCCTACTACCTTAGAACATAATTTTTTTCGCATTGCTGATTTTGTAGTTGGGTTAGGCGGGGGTATGCCGTAACCCAACATTGCCAAGCCGCTGACATTCAAAGCTGTTGGGTAGCTTTGCATAGCCATCTGACTAGGCTGTCAAAAAACGACAGCCAAGTCATTGGTTAACGCGATGAACTGCTAACCCAACAAAAAAACAGGTGTTACACGGTACTACGCTTGCGCCACATCTGCGGCAAACCCAGCAACGCATCGCGCATGGCCTTGAGTATCACCCGCCCCTTGCTGCGCATGACAAACACAATCACCGCCAGCAAATTCATCGCGATATGCAACGGCAAACAAGCCCAGAACAACCAGCCGGGCATGTTCTTCACATAAAGCCAACACCAGATTGCGATGCCCGTGATAGATGGCGAAATCACTCTTCTTTCCCCCGGTGGTTGCCGATCCGATGTGGCACACCACCGCGCGTGGCACCAGCAGGCAGCGATGCCCCATCAAGCGCAGGCGGAAACCCAGATCGACATCGACGCCCGTCAGTTGCTTGACATGATTGCTGCTGATCCGCGCGCCGAGCTGGCGGGCGGTGATGTTCTCGACGGCGAGGATATGTGCGGTGCGGCTGCGCACCAGCTGCATGCGCTTTCTGGCCAAGTCGCGCACGGTGCGTTGTTCGGGCGGCAGGATGGCACCGGTCGGCAGGTTCCCCAACCGCAGCAAGTGGGCAAGGTGACGGATTCTTGTCAACCAACATGGCCGCTATTACGCGTTGCGCTTCTGAAATTTGCGCTGAAATATAATTTTGCATCAATCCCTCCAAGACTGAACAACTGAAAAATTTGTTAGGTATCCGTTGAATACCTAATGGGTATGTGATAGCATGCCTGCTCATTCAACTGCATTAGAGGTCTGCCATGTCCAAAGAAGTACAAATGTCGATCAAGATGGAACCAGAGTTGCGCGATCAGTTTATGGCTGTCGCAGCCACAGCACACCGGCCAGCAGCCCAGATTGTGCGCGACTTGATGCGGTTTTACATTGCACGAAAAGAATCGCCAAACAAGACCACTATTGCATCCATGGAAGAACTGGATCAAGGTAAGGGTAAGCGGTTTGCATCCGCTGATGCGTTATTCAAGGATTTGGGCATTTGATGTGCGTAGTCCGATTCGTTCCGGCCAGTTCAAACGCGACGTAAAGGCCGCACAGAAACGCGGCAAGGACTTGAGCAAGTTGCGTACACTGCTGTTGCTCCTGATTGAAGCCGCACCAATTCCTACAGAGTACCTTGACCGCTCAAAGGCCAGTGGAAGGGTTACCGAGACTCGCATATCGAACCTGACTGGCTGCTAATCTATCGCGTTGAGGGCGACGAATTGCACTTGGCGCGTACCGGTACTCATTCAGACGTTTTTGGGTAGCAACATGGCTTTGATCTTCATAGCCTCGTCAGAAGATTTCAATAACAATCCTGCCGGGGCAGGTTGCTCGCTGGCGTTATCAACCACCAGCACATTGAAATTCTGAAATGTCTGACACGTTCCAATTTATTATGAGTAGCGTGTACTCCACGTCACGTGGCATCTATGTAAACCTTTGCAGGGCTTTCTTGGCTAATGTGAACTTTCGGCATCATGGAGACATTTCGTTTCCGGCATAAAGGCGCCACTTTATTTCCGGCGTAATGGCGCCACAGGATTTCCGGCGTTAAGGTGCCACTTTGAACCCTGATCAGGGGCTTGAGCTTTCATTGATTGTGAACAGACTCAAGAAACTTGCTAACGTCAGCCAGCCTGGACACAACGGCTGAAGCAGCCGTTTCGATCGGCTCTTCCGGGTATGACGGAAAATACAGCAAATTGCATTTTACTCCTGCGGCAATACCCGCCTGAATGTCAGTCTCTTTGTCACCCACCACCACCGACCTTGCGAGGTCAACGTCAAACTCTTCAGCAGCCTGGAGGATCATCCCCGGCCCAGGTTTGCGAAAGGGTGAATCTACTTTGTACTTCCCAATACCATATTCAGGATGAGAAGGACAAAAATAGACCCTGTCTATAACGACACCTTGGGCATTGAAGACCCCGCACATCCATTCCGTCAGATTCAAAAAATCCTGTTCGGTATAGTACCCCCGCCCGATTCCCGCTTGATTGGTAACCACAAAGACCAGATAACCTAGCCGTTTTGCGGTTCGGCAAAGCTCAAAGATGCCATCAACGAATTCGAAGTGTTCCGGCTTAGAAACATAAGCGTGATCGATGTTGATCACGCCATCGCGATCCAGAAACAAGGCAGGGCGACTGCTCAATGTCACACCCCCGCCAACTCGGTCTGAGCACGTGCATAATCTTCCGGTACTCCGATGTCGATGAAGTGGCCACTGGTCACAAATAAATCGAATCGCTTCTCACCTACCGCCTTAGCCAAAAAATCAGCCTCCAGGGAAAATGGCTGTCCAAGCGGAAAACCGTCAAGAATGTCGACAGGTAACACATAGCACCCTGCATTGATCAACCCTGCCCCGGATGCGCCTTTTTCGACAAAACCCAAGACCCGCCCATGGCTTGAATCCAAACTACCATACCTGGCGGTATCGGGCACTGCTCGCGCCACAATGATCGGCGCGTGATGCACTTGCCAGTGCGCCTCTACATCCGCCGCCTCAATATCAAGGAAGGTATCCCCGTTGAACACAAACACATGATCGGTAGTACACAGCGCCAACGCAGTGCGAACTGCCCCGCCTGTTCCCAAGGGCGATGGTTCAATCTCATAAACCAGCTCCATTCCAGCAAAGTGATCTCCAAAATGCGCGACGACCTTCTCGGCCATGTAACCCAGTGACAACACCATGCGACTAAAGCCTTTGCGAGCCAAGGACGTGAGCAGAATTTCCAGAAATGGCCGCCCTGCAACAGGTGCCATAGGCTTGGGCAAGTCGGGCACAACTTGCTTCAGGCGAGTGCCAAACCCGCCTGCCAGAACGATTGCTTCCATCAGTTGGGTGCCTTGAAAATGGCGTTCTCGATCAGACCACAAAGAATGTGGCCCAGCACCAAATGGCCTTCTTGAATCTTGGGGGTATCTTCGGATGGAACCTCCAGCAGATGATCGCACAATACCCGCATCGGTCCGCCGCGGTTTCCCGTCAGGCCGATACACACCAAATTGCGAGAACGCGCCTCTTCAAAAGCTCGTAGAATGTTGGGCGATTTACCGGAGGTTGAGTAACCAATAAACACGTCCCCTTTATTGCCGTGCGCCTGCACTTGGCGCGCAAAAAGCTTCTCATAGCCATAGTCGTTGCCAATGGCGGTAAGAATCGAGCTGTCGGTCGTCAAAGCAATCGCCGGTAATCCTGGCCGATCAAAGGCGAAACGGCTCACCAATTCACCGGCAATGTGTTGCGCATCGGCGGCACTGCCTCCGTTACCCGCCAACAAAACCTTGCCGCCGCGTTGCAGACATTCGATACATGACCCAGCCGCAACCTCTAATGTTGAAAGCAAAACCTCGTCAGCCAACATGGTAGACATCACACGTGTGGCCTCGGTAATCTGCGCAGAAATATAACTCTTCATCAAACTCTCCAAGCTTGAGAACCATACTTGGTAAAGTGACAGTTGCTCACCTGACCCTCAAAACTATTCAATGTGCGTATTACATTCATGCGTTTTTCCGGTGGCACAAAAAACATCATGAATCCCCCGCCGCCCGCACCAGAAACTTTCCCTGCGAGCGCCCCGGCTTTAATGGCTGCGTCGTAGATCTCATCGATATGAGGATTGGATACGGTCTTGGCCGAACGCTTCTTGCTCTCCCAGCCCTGACGCATTGATTCCACGATACCAACAAAATCACCTCTCAACAGGCACTCCTTCATTACCAGCGCCTCTCGTTTGACTTGGTGCATCGCCTCGATTGCATCTACCGATCCTGACTTAACGTTAGCGCTCTGATCGGCAATGATCTTGGCTGACTCGCGTGAGACCCCGGTATAAAACAACAACAAAGAGGCCTCTAACTCGCAGATGATCCACTCCTTGATGCGCAACGGATTGATCACCGCGCGTTCATCGGCATAAAATTCCATAAAGTTAAAACCACCGAAAGTAGCAGAATATTGATCCTGCCTTCCGCCTTGCAAACCACAATCTACTCGCTCAACCTTATAAGACATCTGTGCAATGGCGTGATCATCCAGGGGCAAATTAAGCAACTCGACAAAGGCCCGAATCATCACCGTCACAAGAGTTGAAGACGACCCTAGACCCGAACCAGCCGGCGCATCACAAAAAGTACTTAATTCCAAAGGAATGCGTTTGCCGCTGTTGTAACGCTGAATGATCTCGTTATATACAGCTTTGTGCAGATCGAGTTTCCCATTTAATGCCAAAGGTTCATCTACTGCCTTGACTTTCTCCTTTTGCTGGTCGGTCGAAATAAACCGGACATAAGGCTCATCAATAGTTTTGATCACCGCATAGGCATAACGGTCCAAGGTGGCATTAAGTACATAACCGCCATGAACATCGCAATAGGGTGAAACATCGGTCCCCCCACCGGCAAGCCCTAGGCGCAGAGGGGCACGTGCGCGGATAATCATTTAGAACCTCCTTAATGAAACTGGCCAACAACACTGTAGCTATTTTGCGTCATACTCCGCACCTGTTCGTACCTAAGATAACAGTTTTATTTTTCTAAGGAAATGATATATGGAACGAAAGGGGTGTAATCGTGCAATAAACCTATTCACGGCATACACTGCGGGATCTACCGAAGAAGCTCCCAGGTGGGCGCGGCCAGAAACCTGATCTGCAATCGCAACAATATCCGGGAATTCATGGAACGCATCATACAAC
>JANLIB010000305.1 GCA_024653675.1 Gallionella sp.
CGGAACCAAAAAACGTAGGGTGGATAAAGCGCGCAGCGCGTATCCACCAATCCGCCGAGGCAATCCATTGGTGGAAACGCTACGCTTTTTCCACCCTACATTTACCTGATTTAGATTTGCTTGGAAAACCGCGCCAGCGCTTGATCTACGATATATTCTTGTCACAAATTGCGAAGACTTAACTGGTTAGAGACTAATGGATTATTTGGGATGATTGAGGCTGACTTGCTCCTGCCAGACTTCGTTCTGTTCGGCCAGCAAGCCACGATCGCCGCCAAAACCCGATTTACCATCTTTTCCGGCGAACGCTTCGCGGGATCATTTTTGAGGATGTTGTGAGATTTGCGCGTGTTTAAGCGTGATTTCAGATATACAAAATTTCTGATATCCATTAAATTGTAAACTCTAAGGATGTACAAGCAAGTTGTTGATCCGTTAGTAATTGGCGAAAAAAAACAAAAAAGTATGGTCAACGATCACGTTGTAGATTAGGATGCGCATCAATGCAGAGTCTGGCAGCTCAAAAAATAGCTGAAATTATCACTTTATTTTGATCTAGATCAAACATGCAAAGCATGGATGGTGTAAATATCAAAACCTGATGAAGGTGCGTCAAAATGCCGCAGCAGTGGCTGGCGCAGCAGGCTGGTAAGCACGGTTTCGAGTAAGTGGATTAAGGCAGTAAAAAAAGCAGTGTAATGTGCAACAACGGGCACTTGTAGTAACCAAGTGAATGTCTGGGGTGAAGGTCGGCGTTAACATATACGCTATCCTATTATTAAGCAGTAGCGTACTAGGGGAGGTAATAATGCAAGGCAAATTTAAATTTTTAATGGCGAGCGCTCTGTCGGCGAGTTGTTTAATGCTAGGGGCAGCTAATGCCGCAGATAAACCAGAGGTTATTCCAGGATGGCAAAATGCGTCTGCAGAAGCTAAGGATTCGCCACTCCATGACCCGATGTTGTTGTACGCTGCCGGTGGGGTGGACGGCGCTGTGGCGGTGATAGGTCTTCCCAGTATGAGAACCTATCGGCACATTGCTTGCGGTGTTGACTTGCACGAAGTTTCATTCGGCGGAAATAATCGTGGTAACAAGAATGGAACGCCGGATGGCAAATTCCTCTATGTCAACGACAAGGGCTCCAACACTATCTGCGAGCTCAATTTGCAAACAGGCTTTATGGATAGAATCATTGCGATGCCTTTCCCGTACGGAATTCACCATATTGCAATGAGCACAGATGGCAAGTTCCTGATTTCAACAGGTGAATATACCGGCAAGATGGCCAAGACCGACATCGCTACAGGCAAGACGGAAGTGATTGACTGGGGTCCTTCCCCGAGCGCTCCGGACTACGTTGACCAAACCAGGGATGGTAAATATGCCTTCTCGAACAACTACTACCATTCTACTGTGGGTGTGTTTACCACCAGTCCTTTCAAGCTGATAAAGGAAATACCGGTAGGTAAGAACCCCCATGGTGTGGACGTCAATCCAGAAAGCACCTTGGCGGTGGTGGCTGATAAACTCTCGGCGACCATGACTGTCATCGATGTCAAAACCCTGACGGTAAAAAAAGTAATCCCGACCTGTGCAGGTCCTCTCCATAACGCAATGGACGTGTATAACAAGGACGGTGGTTCCTACAGGGCTGGCATAGATAGCGACCAGGGGCTGACTTCCAAGTACGTCTATGAGAGCTGCTTCGTGGCGGACGCCAACGTGAAAGTATCTTACGCAAAGCTTGAGGTGGTTGACGAAATTCCTACCCACTATAGAACGGGCCATATTGCTGTCAGTGCGGATAACTCGTACGTGATATCCTTGAACAAGTTCTCAACAGGCATGTTCAGCCCAACGGGTATCATATTTCCGATTAACTTCGAGATGTGGGATGCACGGGAAAAGAGCCCCACCTATGGCAAGACCTTGAAAATCCAGCCGGTGGACGGCGAGCCGCATAATTCCAAGAGTATCATGTCCTATTTGGTCAAGGATTGGACCAAGGGTCAGGCAGAGACTAGTGATTTGTTAAAACCGGGTATGAACCCTATTCTCGACCCTGCCCATAGGGTAAAGACAAAAAGGTACATGATCCCCAAGGAAAATACAGCACCGGGCATCAAAGTTGTTAATGGCGTCAAGGAAATTCACATGAAGGCCTTCAGCTACGGTTACATTCCCCGGCAGGTGCGCGTGAACAAGGGCGACAAGGTCCGGATATTTGCCACTAATATCGACAAGGCAGCAGGTATCACCAAAAATCCTGATGTCACCATGGGCTTGACCATCTATGGACCCTATGGTACGAGAACAAATATGGATCTTCCACGCGGAGTGACCGCAGTGCAAGAGTTTGTCGCGGATATTGCAGGGGAATATGAAATCTTCTGTACGCACTTCTGCGGACCGTTACACTTGGAGATGAGGGCAACGTTCTTTGTTGATGACCCCAAGAAGGGGCCTTCCAATCTTGCCAATGGTGAGTACGCCGAAGCGCAACAGCTGCCTGGCTTGTTGGAAGAGGGTCAGATCACTATAGCGGAACGTGTAAAGGGGCTGTAATTTACACCTTGCGCACAGATTCAGATGAATAACCGGCCACCCCCTTGCGGGGGAGCCTAAAGGGAGGAATTGAAAATGAAGGATGACAATTTGAGGATGTACCTAATCGCAATAACAAGTTTAGGTATTATGTGGGGATGTTCATCAGCTTTTGCTGCGGAGAAGCGATGCACCGCCGGAGGGGAGAAGGTAGAGTGCCCTACCCAAACTGATGCGCAAGTGCAGCAGGCAGCGAAAGCCTTTGAGAAAGAAACCGATGATTATGGGAAAGGTAAAGGTGGCAGTGCCTATGGAATCGCGCCGTTTGATTATCTGACGGGTGTAGGCAAGAAAGCCAGCTCTGAAAAAGGTGGCTTCACCGACACCAAGACAGGCAAAACAGACAGTGGTTATGGCACTACCGGTTCCCTTAGGACGGAATTGTGGGATCGGGTGAAAAATCCTACGCCAGGGGCCGGAGTGTACGATCAATGGGTGAACAACTGGTCTCCCAAATTTGGTGAAACTCTTGTTGCAGGCGCCGATCCAATTCAGGGGAAAACGTATTATTACTCCTACTGTATTGCCTGCCACGGCTGGACGATGCACGGTGATGGACCCAACGCCGTCGATCTGAACCCGCGGCCAAGGACGCTGACCCGTGGCGCGTACATGCAGAAGAAAACCAATCTTGAATTGTTTAATGTAATCAAGGGCGGTGGTGAGTCCGTATCACTCTCTTCGTCCATGCCTACGTGGGGGAATGTTTTGCTGGATCAGGACATCTGGAATGTTATCGCTTTTATCCGGGCGATGCAGGATGTCCCACCTCCAAAATCCGTAGAGGATTATCTTCACCCTAAATCTACCTTCAAGCCGATCAAGGGCGATGTAGATGCACTCAATGCGTCGAAGAGCAAAGATTTCAAAGAGATGCAGGAACTGGTTGAATCGGATATGCCCGGGCGTGCTCCTGGTTCTGAACTGACCGGCGGCGGGTTTGTTGAGGGCGGCAATAGGATCAATGCGTCTGATGTTGTATTGAAAGTCAAATAAATAAGTGTTTGCCATGCCGGAAACATATCTGAATGTAGAGGTGTGTAAACAGGTCTGATATATTGAACCTGCGGTAAGTGATGGATTGAGCGAGGTATGTCCTATGGATGCAAGCCCGGGGATATACCTCTCTCCTTTTGTGGGTAGCAAAAAATATTTTTCCAAAATGTCCGACTCCTGAATTTGCCATATAATTCGCAGATATGCGTATCGGGCGCCTCTAATAATTCAAAATCCTAAGCGAGACAAGGCGCGAAAAAAATTTTAATGCGCCGCATATGGATGATATGTAAGCGTTAAAATTTTTTGAGCAACACCGTATCGCGACGGAGTTTGGATTTTTAGAGGTGCCCTATCAATGTTTCCAAAGATTAAAGCAAAGAGGTGTATCACATGACATTCCAAGCTTCTCTGGCCGTTGTCGAAGAGTTAGCCCCATCAATTGGCATCAGTTTGCATCAGCGTATTCTGGTTGCGCTGGATTCCTCCGATCATGCCAATGCCGCCATGCGGAGTGCAGCGGAACTGGCGGGATTGGCAGAAGACTCCGTGATCACCGGCTCCCATGTCTATGCCGCCAAGCTGCATGATATGCGCTTCCGCCAGATGGAAGGCGGTTTGCCCGACCAGTTCAGGCAGGAGCAGGAGTTGGAGCGCCAACGGGATGTGCACGATGACCTGATTACCCGTGGTTTATCGATTATTACCGATTCTTACCTCGATCAGGCAGCAACCGAATGTGACCAACTCGGTATCAACTTCAAGCGTTGCTCGCTGGAAGGTAAAAATTACCGCGCGCTCACACAGGAAACAAATTCAGGCGCCTATGACCTGCTCGTGATGGGCGCATTGGGTCTCGGCGCGATAAAAGGAAGCCGGTTGGGTACCGTATGCGACCGGGTGGCGCGGCGTTCGGCTATCGATACACTTATTATCAAGGAGCCTGGCCGCTCTATCAAAGAAGGTCCGATTGTCGTTGCCGTGGATGGCTCATCCAAGGCTTATGGGGGGTTGCTCACAGCCCTGGCATTGGCCAAACACTGGCAGGTGCCGGTCAAGGTTATTGCCGCCTTTGATCCTTATTACCATTATGTTGCATTTAACCGCATTGCCGGGGTGCTGTCTGAAGAAGCCGGCAAGGTATTCAAATTCAAGGATCAGGAAAAACTGCACGAAGAGATCATCGACTCGGGACTGGCCAAGATCTATGACGGTCATTTGACTGTCGCCCGGTCGATTGCCAAGGAGTTTGGCGTCGGGATAGAAACCGAGCTGCTGGATGGCAAGCCCCACGATGCCATCGAAAAGTATCTCAAAAAAGTCAAGCCATCGCTGCTGATCGTTGGCAAATTGGGCATCCATGCCGATGCTGAACTTGATATCGGTGGCAACAGCGAGCATCTGCTGCAAAATGTGGATTGCTCCATTTTGCTCAGCATGCGTGAATATCACCCGGAGGTAGATGTCGTGTCCGGGGTCACCACATCCTGGACCCATGAAGCAGAAACCAGGATGGAGCGGGTGCCGTCCTTTGTCCGCAACATGGCGCGCATGGCCATCATGCGTTATGCCCAGGAACATGGTCATACCGTCATCACCCAGAGGATTGTGGATGAAGCGACCGCTCAACTCATGCCGAGCCATGCGGAACAGGCCATGGGAGAAATCGTTGCAGCCTACGATGCCGGAGAACTGAAACGTAAACCTGGGGCAGAGGAGGTCATGCGCTGGTCGGATGAGGCGGTCGCGCTTTTGCTCACCATCAAAGACCTTTCGGTGCGCGGTAACCTCAGCATGCGTGCCGAGAAAAAAGCCCGCCAGGAAAAGAGCGATGCGGTGGAAGCAAAACACATTAAACCGTTTCTTGACACGGCAACGTCAGGCGATACTCAGTCCTCGGCGCCTGTGGAACTTCATTGGCAGGCCGCTGCGCTGGCCCGTCTGATGCGCGTACCCGAAGGTTTCATGCGCGACAGTTGCAAGAAGACGGTTGACTATTTTGCCCGGCAAAATAGTCACGATGAAATCACCCTGGAAGTGGCAGAAAACGGCCTCAAGCTGGCTCGCGGTGAAATGGAAAAAACCATGAAGGAACAAGATGCGCCGGTTCCCAGGACAGCGCGAGGGGGTTGCCCCTTTGGCTTCGGTAAAAAATCAAGTGCTGCTGATAACAGCGCCTTGCCCTGGACCAGTGAGGCTGAGAAAATCATGCAAGGCTTGCCTGAAGGCATGAGCCGCGATATGACACGCAATGCAATAGTCGCAATCGCCGCCAAAAATGGCCTGAGTGAAATCACAGCGGATGTTGTAAGGCAGGTGCTGGATACCTTCAGATTCGGCTCAGGCAAAGCCGGTGAAACCATGCCTTGGGATGAAGATGCTCGCGCTAGTCTTAGCCGTGCACCGGATATGGTGCGCGGCATGCTGATAAAGGAAGTGGAGAACTGGGCGCAACATAATAATCGCGCCCATATCAACCTTGCCACAGTGAGCACCGTCAAGCAGGAATGGCAGTCCAAGGGTTACTTCCACATGAACCCCGAGGATCCGCGCAGCAACCCGGGCCTGTAAGAGAACGATAATGAATGCGCCCCATACGGCCAATGCCGGCACCAACGGGAATGGCGAAATTTCTGCCCATGATGAAACCCGACAAGCCCGTTTCCCTCTCCCCAACCCTCTCCCGCAAGCGGGCGAGGGGGCGACCGAATCGCTGCGCGAGCTTCACGTTAACGATTTATTCCTGCTTGCCATTAACCTGACCAACCGCTGCAACCTCGCCTGCGCCCATTGCTACATGGACGCAAAAACCCTGAAGTATGGCGGTGAAAATGAACTCACAACAGAAGAGGTGCGCGGGCTGCTGGATGATATCGCGGGCCGCAGTACGGAAACCATGGTGGTGCTCACCGGAGGCGAGCCGCTGATGCGCGGTGACCTGGAAGAACTGGTGGCCCATGGCACCGGACGCGGCCTTGCGATGGTGGTGGGCACCAATGGCGTGGCGCTCACCGACAAGCGCGTGCAATCGCTCAAGGTCGCCGGTGCGATGGGCGCCGGCATCAGCGTCGATTCCCTCGACCCGGAAAAGCACGACACCTTCCGCGGGCTGCCCGGCGCGTGGGAGAAAACCCTGAATGGCATTGAGGCCTGCAAGCGCCACGAGCTGTCCTTCCAGATCCATTTCTCTGTCACCGAAGCCAATGCCGGCGAAGTCCCGGCGATGATCGACTTTGCCCGTGCCTCTGGCGCGCGGGTGCTGAACGTGTTCTTCCTGGTGTGCACCGGCCGCGGCGAATCGATGTCGGACATCAGCCCGATCACCTACGAACGGGTGCTCAACCAGCTGGTCGCAGCCCAGGAGCAGAGCCAGGACCTGCTGATCCGCGCCCGCTGCGCCCCCCATTACAAGCGCATCGCCTACCAGCGCAACCCTGGATCGACGCTCACCCGCGCCGCCGGCTACGAAGGCGGCGGCTGCCTGGCGGGTATCCATTACTGCCGCATCACGCCGGAAGGCGGGGTCACGGCCTGCCCCTACATTCCCGACGAAGAAGGCAACATCCGCGACAAAAAATTCTGGGACATCTGGAACCAGTCGCCCACCTTTCAATCCCTGCGCAATCCCAAACTGCAGGGCAAGTGCGGCAGCTGTGAATTCCAGCATTTGTGCGGCGGCTGCCGCGCGCGGCCGCTCGCGATGGGCGGCAGCCTGATGGATACCGACCCCTGGTGCATCCATATCCCCGACGGGTCTGCCGTCATCGAACCCATGGTCGAGCAGCCGAAGCAACTGGTCTGGAGCGAAGAGGCGGAGAAACGCCTGTCGCGCGTTCCTTCCTTCCTGCGCAAGATGGTCAAGAGCCGTGCCGAAAGTTATGTGCACGAACAGGGCCTGCACGTGGTGACCGAAGAACACCTGGCTACCCTGTCGGCAAAACGTTTCGGCAGCAATGGGCCGCCCCGGCCAGGCACACGGGAGGAAGCAAACCAAATAGCAGCTGGACAGGCTTCCGGCGTCCCTCTCCCCAACCCTCTCCCGCATGAAGTCCCTCTCTCTAACTCTCTGGATGAAACAACTAGCCATTCGACTAAGCTGCCAAAGACCGCAGCCAAGTCGCTGGTTATCCCGCAAGCGGGAGAAAGGACGAACGTGAAAAGCAATCTTAAATTCTTGGGCGAGGGAGCAGACGAATCGCTACGCGAGATTCATGGAAATGGTGTGCTGCCCTGGAGCGAACAGGCAAGGGTGCGCCTGGCGGCCATGCCCGCCTTCCTGCAGGAAGGGGTGCGCGCGGTTGCCGAGGATGTCGCCCGTTCCGAGGGCAGGCTGGAAGTCAATATCAAGCTGCTGGACAGGCTGGAATCGGAATCCCAGCCCGGACGCAGCTTGCCCTGGACTGATGAATCGGACCGGCTGCTCACCGAGTTTCTCGCCGGCAAAGCGCCCCAGGTGCGCATGTTCGTCGCACCTGCCCTGGAAAGCGCCGCCGAAAGCTTCACCAGAAAACGGCGCGCCGCAACCGTGGAACGGGCGGATGCCGAGGCCGCTATCGCCCAGCTGACCGGCGGCGTGGAATGGGATAAAGATGCCCTGGCGCGGGTGCTGGCCGCGCCCGACTTCAACCGGGCGGGCATCAAGAAGGCCGCCGAATTCAATGCCCGCAAGGAAGGCCTGGCGCGCATTACCTCCGGCGACCTGACGCGCTTCCGCAACAGCGCGATGATGCGTGCGGTGCAACGCATGAAGGGGTTCGGGATGCAGGAATTGAGCTTCGATGCCTATGAAATCGCGCGCGATCACGTGCCGCGCCTCAAGGACAACCCCGAGGCCGACAAACGCTTCGACACCATCCGCAGCTTCGTTGCCGCGCGGGAAAATCCCGGCGATCTGCTGGGCCGGGACCTGCTCGAGAAAATGAAGGCGCAGCTCAAGGCGAACAAGTAGAACAGCGATGGATAAAATCGACGTACTGATTATCGGCGGTGGCATTTCTGGGCTGGCCTCTGCATGGTGGCTGGCGCGCAGCGGCCTGTCCGTCGAAGTATGGGAGGCCAACCAGCGGCCGGGCGGCAAGATCATGAGCACCCGGCAGGACGGCTACCTCACCGAACGCGCCGCAGCCATGGTATTGAATTTCCGCCCCGAGGTTGTAGAGCTGGTGCGCGAGGCGGGGCTGGAACCGGCCAAGACTGCCCGCCTGCCTGGCGCCGAGGCGCGCCGCTACCTGCTGCACCGCGGCCGCCTGAAGGCGCTGCCGATGCGCATGGGCGCCATGGTGGCCTCGCCGCTGTGGAGCCTGCGCGGCAAATTGCGCCTGCTGGCCGAACCCTTCATCTTCTCCAGCGGACGTGCCGATGAGACGGTCAGCGAATTCATCACCCGCCGGCTGGGACATGAAGTGCTGGAAAAGGCCATGGAGCCATTTATTGCCGGGACACTGGCAGGGGATGCGGATCAGGCCAGCGCCGCTGCCGTCCTGCCGCGCCTTACCGCACTGGAGCGGCGCTATGGCAGTATCGCTGCCGGAGTCCTGGTCAACCGTGTATTGCGGCGGCGCACGGCCTGCACTACCGATACTTTTTCCTTCCGTGGCGGCATGGGTACATTGGTGGAAACCCTGGCCAATACGCACGGGATCAATCTGCGCACCGGCCATACTGCAGAAGAACTGGTGCGCCAGCGGGACGGCTGGCAGGCCACGGCGACAACCGAGCAGGGACAGCGCACCGTGTCCGCCTGCCATGTGATCGTGGCAACTCCCGCCCCTGCGGCGGCGGCACTGGTCAAACCATCGGATAACGAACTGGCGGAATTGCTGCGCGGCATCAGCTACGCCGGTGTGATGATCGTGCATACCGGGATGGCCCGCGATGCCATAGGGCATCCGCTCGATGGCACCGGATTTCTGGCGCCGAAGGGGGAAAGTGCAGCCCTGACGGGCAATCTGTGGATGAGCACCCTGTTCCCCGACCGGGCGCCTCCTGGGAAAATTTTATTGAGTTCATATCTTGGCGGCGCACGCGCCCCCCAGGTGGCGGACTGGGACGACGCGCGTCTCGTGGACGAGACGCTCGGAACATTGCGCCCGCTGATCGATTTGAAAGCCGATCCGGAGATGGTGCGTATCGATAGGCATCTGGATGCGCTGCCCGCATATCACGGCGCTTACCAGGCACGAATGCAGGCAATCACGGCCCGCTTGCAACATATTCCCGGCCTCCACCTTGAGGCCAACTATCGGGGCGGGGTGTCAGTGCGTGACCGCCTTGCCTGCGGCCATGCTGTGGCTAACCAGATTCTGGGAGCGCGGCGATGGCCGTCCGTTGAAAGGAAGCGGCGCGAGGAAGCGGAGCAGTCAGGTGCGAAGGCTGCGTATCCGCTGGGATCAATGGATGCGGTCATTGAGTAAAGGGCACCTCTATTAATCCAAACTCCGTCGCGATACGGCGTTGCTCAAGAAATTTTAACGCTTACATATCAAACATATGCGGCGCGCTAAAATT
>JANLIB010000306.1 GCA_024653675.1 Gallionella sp.
AATTTTAGCGCGCCGCATATGTTTGATATGTAAGCGTTAAAATTTCTTGAGCAACGCCGTATCGCGACGGAGTTTGGATTAATAGAGGTGCCCTTTACTACTTCTGCTGCACCGGCCTGCGCATGGCTTTGAAAAACACCACCAGGAACATGATGCCGCCAATCACGGCTATCAACCCTCCCAAACCCATCAACCCCATGCCTGCCGTCTGCGCAAAGCCGTGCAGTCCCTGTGCGGCCCCGGCGACCTTGCGCTGCACACCGTAACCGCCCGACCACAACAGCCCGGCAATGTGCAGCAACTGTCCTGCGCCATACACATAAGGCATCAGGGTAGCCCACTTCAAATCCGGCTCGCGGTAGCCGAGGCGTGGCAACAGATGAAATGTCAGACCCATGAAGGCCAGACTGATCGCCCCTCCGGTTCCATGGTAGTGTGCCGTAATAATCGTGTTGCTGTCCCTGATAAACAGGCTTATCCCGCCGCCTACAGCAAACAGCAGCATGGACGACAGCAATGCCGCACGTTGAGGATTTGCCGCCGCTGTGCGCCCACCCGTCACGATTCCGTAAATGACCGCCAGCCCAAGCGGCACGGGCGCAAAAGAACCCCCAACCCTCATCAACTGGGTGAATTGTTCCATATAATCACCCAATATTCCGTTATAGTTCAGGTAAATAACAGGGACATAAAATACCGGCAACAGCCCCAGCACAAGGAGGATAGACGCTACCCTCGGGGTCAACGGTATCTTCGCGCCGCACGCATCGGCCAGCCACAGCCAGCCAGCCAGCATCAACAGCGAATAGGTGAATTGCAGCACATGGCCGCCACCCCAGAACAGCAGATCATAATACTGGGTGATTTCCAGATCCTTGGGAATCATGACATACGACCAGCCAAAAGCAGCCAGGGCAAACAGCGTGGCAATGGAAGCCGCATAAAATCCGATGCGTATCGAGCCTTCCCCTTCCTGCCACAGTTCGGCAGAAGGTACCGCTATCAGGCTGCGCAGCACCAGCACTGCCATGCCCGCGCTAAAAACAACCAATCCCGATAAAAATAAATTGCTTTGAATCACCGGCACATAATTGCTCATCAGCGGCTTGCCAGCCCCGACAAAGGGAGACAGGACGATCATGGCAGCCCCGCTGGCCGCCAGCGCCAGAGCGAGCCAGCCAACGCCGGCATATCTGGATGATGAATTCAGGCTCCACAACACTCCGGCGAACGCCATGAACCACAGCAACACGGACAGATCCACATGCACCACCAAAGCGGTGTGGAAAAAATCAACCCATGGAAATACGTCCTGGATATAAGGAGTGCGCGCAAGCACCAGAAGAATGGCAAACAGCCCTGCGCCCAACAGCGATGCGATGCCGAGCCACAGCCAGCCAGAAGCCAGTTTGCGACCGGCAGCCGAAGGCGTGGAAAGCGCAAATTCGCGCCCATATTTCCCCTCACCGGTCACGTCCACACCTTCTTTGATACCTGCTTGCTGATATCTGAGTTCATTCGTTATCTTCATGTCGCATTATGGGTCTTGAAAATAAATCCCCCATCCTTGAAATCGATCAACATGACACGCCCCGGGGCAAGGTTAACCGTCTCCTCATGCGCATAGTTGAAACCATCCTCGCCATTGTCATTCAGGCGCGCCTTCAGGGTATGGATGCCCGCCTTTACCGGAACGCGCCGGTAAATGCTGGAAATGCTGCTGCGCGATAATCCGCCCGGTTTCAATACCTCGTGATAGAGCAGCTTCCCGTCCATTTCAAGTTCAACTATCACGTCAATCCGTTCACGCGGGCATACCATGGTCACTTTGCGCTGGGCCATAGGCAACTGGCCAAGCTCTTCGGGGGTACGTTCACGGCATGCTCCCTTGCGCTGTCCGGCATGGCTGAAACTCAGCTTGATCAATGTTTCATCAGGCGGCATGTGAGTATACGCAGGTGAAGTGGAAAAATAGCCGATCGCTCCCATAAACACGGCATAAAACAATCCCTGAAATATATATTTTAATGGCTTAGCCATGTGTCGCCCCCTCAGCGGATAAGGATGCTCCCTCAGGTGGAGCTATATGACAAGCAACAAAAAACCCATCTGAGAAATACTGATCTTCCGGCAATCCTCTGGCGATGAAAGGCGCACGGCCAGCCTCGACCATCTCCGGCGAACCGCAAGCATATACTTGATAGCCGTCAAGCTTCCGGTAATCCTGCAGAATGGCTTCAGTAACCAAGCCGGTTCTGCCCTTCCAACCGTGTTCCGGTTTCGGCTCGGACAACACGGGTATGAACCTGAAATTGTCATGCTCCTGCTGCCATTTTTCCGGCAAATCCGCAAGATAGAAATCCTCCGGCGTTCTGGCGCCCCAGTACAACACCATGGGGCGTTTCAGCCCGGCCTTGAAAGCATGTTCCACCATGCTCTTGATGGAGCCAAAACCACATCCTCCCGACATGAAAATGATGGGCTTATCGCTTTCCTCACGCAGGAAGAAAGAGCCATATGGGCCTTCCACTTGCAACACGTCGCCTTCTTTCATCCCGTTGAAGACGTGGCCGGTAAATTTGCCGCCCTTCACCAGGCGGATGTGCAGTTGCAGGAGATCTGATTCATGAGGCGCATTGGCGATGGAATAGCTGCGCTTGGTGCCATCATCCAGTTTCACAGCGACATACTGGCCGGCAATAAAGTTCATGTGCTCATCACCCTCAGGGCGCAACTCGATCAGCATCACATCCTGAGCCGCCCGCTCCATTTTTTTCACGGCGAAACTCAAGGTTTTTACCGGGAAGCGCCTCAGCTCATCGACTTCATGGCACTCAATATCAAGATCGGACAGTGGCTTGGCGCAACAGAACAAGGCAAGCCCCTGCTCCTTTTCCGCATCTGTAAGCGCGGCCTTCTGGTAAACGCCATAATCGACCGTACCGCTCAGTATCCTGCCCTTGCAAACACCGCAAGCTCCGTCACGGCAAAGATAGGGCAGGTTCAACCCCTGGCGCAACGAAGCCTCGAGTATGGATTCGCCTCTCCTGGCCGTCACCCTGTGTCCGCATGGAATGGAGGCAATCTCATATTCGTCCTTGCCGCGTTTTGTTCCTCCCAGGAACGGCAGCAATAAAACAAAAGCGGTGATGCCGCCCGTCAATGCCCATACCCCGCCCGGGCCCCAGGAATAAAGCAATGGGTAAGTCAACAGATAGAACCAGTCCAGATTCAGGATGGATGGCGTAGAGTTCAAATCCGCCGGTCCCTGGCTTAATGCCGGCTTGATCAGCGCGAGCGCAATCATGGACAGGACCAATCCAGTTTTAAGCGCCCGTGGCGGAGATGTTTTTGCCCCCGAAACGCGCTGGGTATGAATCCAGATGATCGCAAAGGCGATCAAAGGAATGCCCAGATGGGCAAACGAAAGCAGGGAGAAAAAGCGGTCATTCACACTGCCCTGCTCCAGGAAATTACGCGCCAGAGGAGCAATAAAGATCGGCAGGTAATCCAGCCACTCAGCACTCGCCACTGCAATAAATTGCGCCAGCTTGTCCCACACCAGCCAGTAACCGTTAATCCCGGCCATGTATATCATCCACAGCACCGCGACGCCGGTATACCACGAGAACCAGCGGAAATTCCGGTAACGGTCAAAGACAAAATTACGCGCCATGTGCAGAATGGCGAACAATATCATCCCGTCGGAAGCATAACGATGCAGGCTGCGCATTATGCCGCCCAGATACCATTGTTCATGGGTTATTCGCTCCACCGAATTGTAAGCGTCTTCCACGCCGGTATCGTAAAAGGCATAAATATAGAAACCGCTGACTACGATGATCCAGAACATGAAGTAGGTGATCGCACCCAAGGAATAAAGCGGATTCAATCCGGGCCCGAAGATGCGATTAAGCAAGCTTTCCAGACGTAAAAAAACACTCTGACCAACTTTATGTATGAGTTTAATCACCATATGAATCCAGAATAAAACAACTTCTTGCAATAACGAAGCATACCCAGCCAGGAATAATGGGCGCCTCTATTAATTCAAAATCCTAAGCGAGACAAGGCGCGAAAGAAATTTTAGCGCGCCGCATATGTTTGATATGTAAGCGTTAAAATTTCTT
>JANLIB010000307.1 GCA_024653675.1 Gallionella sp.
AAATTTTAGCGCGCCGCATATGTTTGATATGTAAGCGTTAAAATTTCTTGAGCAACGCCGTATCGCGACGGAGTTTGGATTAATAGAGGTGCCCTTAAAGCTCTACCACAACCCATGCACCTCTGCGCAGCACCAGCTCGCGGTCGCACTGTAATTCGTTGCGCAATGCCACATCGCCAAGCAGATCCACCACCACTGTTTCGCCTGACGCGCGCAGTTGTTCGATCCTGTCGCGCAAGGCGGCGTCGTTGAGATGGGGCGCGCAGATACCCAATCTGCCTTGCTGCGCCGGCAACAAGCGATACAACTGGCGCAGATCCATGCTGAATCCGGTCGCGGCGCGCGCGCGCCCGAAGCTCTTGCCGAGCTCGTCGTAGCGTCCGCCCAGGGCGATCGCATCGTGGCTGCCTGCATGGTAAGCGGCGAACACCATGCCGCTGTGATAGTGATAGCCGCGCAGGTCGGCGAGGTCGATGCCGGCGCCGGACACCAGCGGTTGCAACTTGCCGGAAACGGTCTGCAACGCATCCAGCGCCGCAGTGATTTCTGCATGTCCCGGCAACTGCTTGCGCGCCCGCGCCAGCACATCTGCGCAATCGCCATACAGCGACGGCAGCGCCAGCAAGGCGCTGCGCAATTTCGTGTCCAGCGGCCGGGTCAGGGACTGCAAAGCGGCGCTGTCCTTGCTTTGCAGCGCTGCGAACAATTCATTTTCGATATCCTTGCCCAGCCCGGCATGATTCACCAGCGCGCGAAAAACGCCGACATGACCGAGGTCGAGATGCACATCCCTGACGCCCAGCAAGTCCAGCGCCTGCAACATCAACTGCTGTATCTCAAGATCGCTTTCCAGTCCGCTGTGCCCGTACAATTCGGCGCCGATCTGCAGCATTTCACGGGTGCGCGTCAGACCGGCCGGCTGGGTATGCAACACGCTGCCGGCATAGCACAGGCGTGTCACGCCCTGGCGATTGAGCAAATGGGCGTCGATGCGCGCCGCTTGCGGCGTAATGTCGGCGCGCAACGCCAGCGTGCGCCCGCTCAACTGATCGACCAGCTTGAAGGTGCGCAGATCCATATCCTCGCTGCCATCGATCAGCAACGATTCCGCATATTCCAGCAGCGGCGGGGAGACCAGTTGATAACCGGACTTGCGCAGCAGGTCGAGGAATTGCGCGCGCATCTGTTCGACGCGCCACGCCTCATCAGGCAGCATGTCTTCGACGTATTCGGGGAGCAGCCAATTCTGCATCAGGTTGTCATCACTTGGTCAAATACAGCAATATTATTCCAGCCAGCATCGAGGTAATACCGACGAAGCGCAATTGCCCATCAGAAAGAGTCACCAGCTTGCGAAAGGTTTCGCGCCACAACTCGGGCAGCAGGAACGGCAGCAAACCCTCAATTACCAGCATCATTGCCAGGCCGAGCAGCCAGTAATCAAGCACGCTATTTCCCGGTCTTGCCAGGATTCTTCAGGTACTTGAAAAAATCCGAGCTTGGATCAAGCACCATCACGTCGCTCTTGTTCCTGAAGCTTTGCTTGTAGGCTTCCAGGCTGCGGTAAAACGAATAGAACTCGGAATTGCGGCCAAACGCGGCGGCATACAACGCAGACGCTTTGGCATCGCCCTCGCCCTTGGTCTTCTGCGCGTCGCGATAGGCCTCGGCCAATATCACCTCGCGTTGCTTGTCCGCATCGGCCTTGATCTTTTCGCCCTCAGCCGCGCCGGAGGCGCGCAATTCATTCGCCACGCGCTTGCGCTCGGCATCCATGCGGCGATATACCGATTCGCTGATCTCCAGCGGAAAATCGACGCGCTTCAGCCGCACATCCAGCACCTCAACGCCGATCTTGCGCGCATCGCTGTCAGCCTTGGTGCGCAACACTTCCATGATCTTGTCTCGCTCGCCGGACACCACTTCATGAATGGTGCGTTTGCCGAATTCCTCGCGCATGCTGGAATTGACCGTTTGCAGCAGGCGAGTCTTGGCGCGCACTTCATCGCCGCCCACGCTGACGTAATATTGCTTCACGTCCACGATGCGCCACTTGACGAAGGAATCCACCAATACGTTTTTCTTTTCTGCGGTGATAAAACGTTCCGGCTCTCCGGCGTCCAGTGTCAGGATGCGCGAGTCGAAGAAGCGCACGTTCTGCATCAACGGCACCTTGAAATTCAGCCCGGGTTCTGTCTTGACGCTGACCACTTCGCCCAGCTGGAACACGATCGCATTCTGGCGTTGATCCACCACGAATATACTCATGCTCAACACGACCAGCGCGGCAACCGCGCCGATAAGCAGGTTGGAAATATTCTTGTTCATCGTGTTTCCCTTTCGCGTCCAAGCAAGGAATCCCGCGCCCGTTGCGCAGCGGTGTTATCGCTGGAGTGTGAAGTGACCGGAGCGGCTGCGGCCTCTGCCGCCAGCCCGCCGGCACGGCTGGTTTCAATCAATTTATCGAGCGGCAGATACAGCAGGCTGTTGCCGCCCTTCTGGTCGACCATCACTTTGCTGATATTGCCCATCACCTGCTGCATCATGTCCAGATACATGCGTTCGCGCGTCACTGTGGGGGCCTTTTCGTATTCGACCAGAATCTGTTTGAAACGGCTGGCATCGCCTTCGGCATTGGCGATCACACTCTGCCTGTAGCCTTGTGACTCCTGTATCAATCGCGCCGCCGTGCCGCGTGCGCGCGGCACCACGTCATTGGCATAAGCCTGGCCTTCGTTCTTCTGCCGTTCGCGGTCCTGGCCGGCTTTCACCGCATCATCGAAGGCAGCCTGGACCTGCTCGGGAGGCTGCGCATTCTGCATGGTCAGCTTGCTGATCAGGATGCCGGACTTGTAGCGATCCAGAATGTCCTGGATCAATTTGGTCGCTGTGGCCGCCACCTGCTCGCGTCCCTCATACAGCACGTAATCCATCTTGCTTTTCCCCACCACTTCACGAATCGCGGTTTCCGCCGCCTGACGCACATTCTCGTCCGGCATGCGGTTGTTGAACAAATACTCTCCCGGATCGCTGAGGAAATATTGCACCGCAAACTGGATGTCGATGATGTTCTCGTCGTCGGTCAGCATCAGCGATTCTTTCAGCATCTTGTTCTTCACGTTATCGCGATAGCCCACTTCCACGGTGCGAACCTGGCTCAGATTGACGATCTCAACGCTTTCGATCGGGAACGGCAAATGCCAGCGCGGGCCGGGCTGAGTCGTTTCAACCAGCTTGCCGAAACGCAACACCACGCCGCGCTGGCTCGCATCCACGATGTAAAAGCCGCTACCCGCCCAGATCAGCGCAACGATCGCGGCAATCAGGCCGATGCCGCTGCCAAAACCCTTCATTGGCGCCCCTGCTTCAGGCTTGCCCGCGCCGCCTTTGCCGCCCATCAGGGCAGACACTTTTGCATTGAGCTTGCGCAGCAAATCTTCCAGATCGGGCGGGCCGCCTCTGTTCTTATTGCCCCATTGCGGATCATTCAGTCCCATATTCGTTACTTTCCTGGTTAACATTATTTTCAATTACTGCAGCGGCCTGGCGTGCGGCCTTGGCTTCCATCAAGGCAAGCTGCAAGCCATCCATGCCCGCGCCGGTTTTGGCGCTCACAAAAACGCCGGTGATTCTACCATAATCGTCTCGCTGCACGCCCGGCGGCGTGTCCTGTCGGTCGATCTTGTTGAACACCAGCATCTGCGGAATGTCCGCCGCACCGATCTCGGCCAGCACCTTGTTCACCTCGGCGATCTGGTCGTCGCGTCCGGCGTTATTGGCATCCACCACATGCAGCAGAAGATCGGCCTGCACGGTCTCTTCCAGCGTGCTGCGAAACGCGGCGATCAACGAGTGCGGCAAGTGCCGGATAAATCCGACGGTATCCGACAGCACGATCTCCCCTTTTCCTTCGGCGTACATCCGGCGCGAAGTGGTATCCAGCGTCGCGAACAATTGATCGGCCACATAGACATCCGCGCGGGTCAACTTGTTGAACAGCGTGGACTTCCCGGCATTGGTGTAACCGACGATGGACACCGACAGCACATCGTGGCGGTCACGCGAACGGCGCTGCACTTCACGCTGATGCTTGAGCTTTTCAAGCCGCTCTTTCAGCAAATGAACGCGCTTGTCCAGCTTGCGCCTGTCCAGCTCCAGTCTGGTTTCCCCCGGACCTCGCGCGCCGACTGCATGCTTTTGCTGCTCCATGTTCTGGTTCATGCCCACCAGGCGCGTGGCGAGATACTTGAGTTGCGCAATCTCGACCTGTACCTTGCCCTCATGGCTTTGCGCGCGCTGCGCAAAGATATCCAGGATCAGCATGGTGCGGTCTATTACGCGCGTATTCAATTTGGCGGTCAGGTTGCGCATCTGCGCGGGGGACAGGTCGTGATTAAAGATGACCAGCGGGACTTCCATGCGCTCGACGAGCTCGGCGATCTCCTGTACTTTGCCGCTGCCCGCAAACAACGCCGGATCAGGCCGCTGCCGCCTGGCTTCAACGACAGCCAGAGTGCGCACGCCGGCAGTTTCAGCCAGCAACCGCAATTCCGCCAGGCTCTCGCTGTGATCACTATCGCCAAAATCAATACTGACCAGAACTGCGGCCTCGGACGGGCGCCCCGTGAGACTTTTGGCCGGGCGCCCGCCGGACAAAAGCTTCTTGTCGCCGGCTGACGATTGCTGCATTACTCGGCAGAATCGTGGGGCATGTTGACCGCGCGTGCAGGTACGATAGTCGAGATCGCGTGTTTATAGACCATCTGGGTAATGGTGTTCTTCAGCAGCACCACATATTGATCGAACGACTCGATGTGGCCTTGCAGCTTGATGCCGTTCACCAGATAGATCGCGACCTGCACATGCTCTTTGCGCAGCGCATTAAGGAACGGGTCCTGCAGTTGTTGTCCTTTTTCACTCATGTTATTGCTCTTGTCGGTTAAGAAGGGAATGCTACTTTACCGGATTCCGGCGTCACTGTGAAATTATTTCCTGTCCCGGGGTGCGATTCAAACTGATGTGGAAGAATTAAAGGGCACCTCTATTAATCCAAACTCCGTCGCGATACGGCGTTGCTCAAGAAATTTTAACGCTTACATATCAAACATATGCGGCGCGCTAAAATT
>JANLIB010000001.1 GCA_024653675.1 Gallionella sp.
AGAAATTTTAGCGCGCCGCATATGTATGATATGTAAGCGTTAAAATTTCTTGAGCAACGCCGTATCGCGACGGAGTTTGGATTTTTAGAGGTGCCCTAAAGACTAACAGCCTATCTGACATGAGGAACCACTGATTAAGCCCACTGATTAAGCCCTCCATGAGAGCGGCCATGCGGGACTTAACCGGAGGTTCCCAAGGTTTTCAGGGTAAGCCTAGAAAAAGCAGTTGTCCGCAGATTACGCAGATTTTCGCAGATTAAACAACAAGTAACTTTGAATGGCTGGCTCACCATTTTGGTATTGTGGTACACATCCGCAACCGTATGAAAATCTGCGTTAATCTGCGTAATCTGCGGGTAGAACTGCCGTTTTTGGGTTAAATTGTTGTAAGAATTTCCTTGCCTGCGCCGACTCCAGATGCAAGCACACCATCACAACCCATCAGGAATTGCCATGCACGCCACACTCCCATTGCTGCAAACTACCCAATTTCCGGCTATCCATCGCCTCGCACTGGAAATTCTGCAAGCCAATCTGGGCTACAAATGCAACCAGACCTGCGTGCATTGCCACGTCAACGCCGGGCCGAAACGAACCGAGATGATGGATCGCGAAACGCTGGCGCTGATCCCGCAGGTGCTGGCAGCACGCGGTCTGCATACGCTCGATCTCACCGGGGGTGCGCCGGAATTGAATGAGGGTTTTCGTGATCTGGTGCGCGCCGCGCGCGCACAGGATTGCAAAGTGATCGATCGTTGCAACCTCACGATTCTGCTTGAGCCGGGTCAGGAAGACCTGGTCGGATTTCTTGCGGAACATCAGGTCGAGATTGTCGCTTCGCTGCCCTGCTATTCGCTGAAAAACGTGGACAAGCAGCGAGGCAAGGGCACCTTCGACAAAAGCATTGCTGCGCTGCAAAAACTCAATGCGCTGGGCTATGGCAAACCAGGCAGCGGTCTGACGCTGAATCTGGTGTTTAACCCGCAGGGAGCCTCACTGCCGCCCGATCAGGCCGTGCTGCAAGCCGATTACCGGAGCGAACTGTTTGAACACTCCGGTATCGTGTTCAACCAGCTTTTTGCCATCGCCAATATGCCCATCAAACGTTTCGGCTCGACGCTGATCTCCAAAGGCCAGTTCAACGATTACATGCGCCTGCTGAAAGAAAACTTCGCCGCCGCCAATCTTGACACGGTGATGTGCCGCAACATGGTCAGCGTGGATTGGCAGGGTTTTCTCTATGACTGTGATTTCAACCAGCAACTGGGACTGGCCATACCGGGTCAGGGCCGCCCGCATTTACGTGATCTGTTGGGCCATGATTTGATTGGAAATCCTATACGCGGCGCAGACCATTGTTATGGCTGCACTGCCGGACAAGGCAGCAGTTGTGGCGGTGCATTGAAAGAAGAAGGTTGCGCAGCATGAAACGGGTCCTGTTGGCTATGCTGATCCTCACACTGGTAGCCAGCTATTTTGCCTTCGACCTGGAGCGTTTTTTTACGCTGGAATCGCTCAAGCAGAGCCAGAGTGATTTCGCTGCGCTCAAAGAGCAATCGACATGGTTGGTCGCGGCAGCCGGTTTTGCGCTGTATGTAATTGCCGTTGCGCTTTCCTTGCCGGGCGCATTGGTGATGACCCTGGCCATGGGAGCGTTGTTCGGGTTGGTGATGGGCACGCTGCTGGTGTCATTCGCTTCCAGCATCGGCGCGACGCTGGCTTTCCTCGCCTCGCGCTTTGTGTTGCGCGACACCGTCCAGCAGCGCTTTGGCGACAAGCTGAAAGCGATCAATGAAGGCATCGCCCGCGACGGCGCGCTGTATCTGTTTACCCTGCGCATGGTGCCGATCTTTCCGTTCTTCCTCATCAACCTGTTGATGGGGCTCACGCCGATGCGCACCCGCACCTTTTATTGGGTCAGCCAGGCCGGTATGCTCGCAGGCACATTAGTATTCGTGAATGCCGGCACGCAACTGGCAAAATTGCAAAGCCTGTCCGGGATTTTATCGCCAGCCCTGCTATTTTCCTTTGCTCTGTTGGGAGTGTTTCCGATGATCGCAAAAAAGATCACTTCATGGCTGCAACGCCGGCGCGTTTATGCAAACTGGAAGCGCCCTGCGCGCTTCGACCGTAACCTGATCGTGATCGGCGGCGGCGCGGCGGGGCTGGTTTCCGCCTACATCGCGGCGGCGGTCAAAGCCAAAGTCACGTTAATCGAAACTCACAAGATGGGCGGCGATTGTTTGAATTACGGATGTGTGCCGAGTAAAGCGCTGATCAAGAGCGCCAAACTGGCCAACCATATCCGGCACGGCGAGCACTATGGCCTGAACGCGGGCGCACCCGAATTCAGTTTCCGCAAGGTGATGACGCGCGTGCACGAAGTGATCCGCACCGTCGCCCCGCACGACAGCGCGGAGCGTTACACCAGCCTGGGCGTGGAGGTGCTGCAAGGCTATGCGCGCATCACCGATCCGTGGACAGTGGAAATCAAGCTGAACGACGGCACGATACAAACGCTGACCACGCGCAGCATCATCATCGCCACCGGCGCACGGCCATTCGTGCCGCCGCTGCCGGGTCTGGACGAGGTGGGCTATGTCACCAGCGACACGTTGTGGTCTACCTTCGCCGAACTGGATGCTGCCCCCAAGCGGCTGGTGGTGCTCGGCGGCGGCCCCATCGGCTGTGAACTGGCGCAGAGTTTCGCGCGCCTGGGTTCAGAGGTGACGCAGATAGAGATGGCGCCGCGCATCATGATCCGCGAGGACATTGAAGTTTCGGAATTGGCGCGTGTATCTTTGACTGCCGACGGGGTGGAAGTGCTGACCGATCACAAGGCGGTGCGCTGCGAAAAGGAAGGCGAGCGCAAATACATCGTGGTGGAGCATGACGGTCAGTCGCGGCGCATCGAATTCGATGCATTGATCTGCGCCGTGGGACGCAGTGCGCGCCTCAAGGGATTCGGCCTCGAAGAACTGGGCATCCCGACCCAGCGCACGGTGACCACCAATGACTACCTGGAAACCTTGTACCCGAACATCTTTGCCGCGGGCGACGTGGCAGGCCCCTACCAGTTCACCCACACCGCCGCGCATCAGGCATGGTACGCGGCGGTGAACGCGCTGTTCGGCGACTTCAAGCGGTTCAAGGTGGATTATTCGGTGGTACCCTGGGCGACATTCATCGAACCGGAAGTGGCTCGTGTCGGCTTGAACGAACAGGAAGCGCGCGAACAGGGCATCGCATACGAAGTCACGAAATACGGCATGGACGATCTCGACCGGGCGATAGCCGACGGCACGGCGCACGGCTTCGTCAAGGTGCTGACCGTGCCGGGCAAAGACAGGATACTCGGTGTCACCATCGTCGGCGAACACGCGGGCGACCTGCTGGCGGAATTCGTGCTGGCGATGAAGCACGGCCTCGGGCTGAACAAGATACTGGGCACCATCCACACCTATCCGACGCTGGCCGAAGTCAACAAATATGCCGCCGGGGAATGGAAGCGCGCCCATGCGCCGCAAAAACTGCTGGCGTGGCTGGAACGCTACCACGCATGGAAGCGGGGATGAGATGAACATTCAAACTTCTTTCCATCCACGAAAATCACGAACGTCACGAAATACAACAATTGGCCGTTTGTGTCAGGCAACTTGTCTGTCATGTGAAGCCGCAAGTCTTTGCCTGTATTTGAATTTTTTCGTGCTATTTCGTGTATTTCGTGGACGGGTGGGTTTCACAAGATGAAACTTTCCATCATCATCCCCATGCTCGACGAAGCACCGCAATTGCCGGAACTGTTCGCGCACTTGCTGCCTTTACAGCGCGCCGGGTGCGAAATCATTTTTGCCGATGGCGGCAGCACGGATGGCTCCCCTGATCTGGCCGAAGTGACCGGATTTACGGCGGTGAACGCCCCTCGCGGCAGAGCGCGCCAGATGAACGCCGGAGCCGCCCGCGCTACCGGAGATGTGCTGCTGTTCCTGCATGCCGACACGCGATTGCCGGAGGGGGCGATTCGGCATGTTGCCGATGCGCTGGCACATGGCGACCAATGCTGGGGGCGTTTCGATGTATGCATTACGGGACGGCCTTTCATGTTGTGCGTGATTGGTCCGCTGATTAACTGGCGCTCGCGCCTGACCGGCATCGCCACCGGCGATCAGGCAATCTTCGTGCGGCGCAACTTATTCGAACGCCTGAATGGCTATCCGGATCAACCGCTGATGGAAGATGTGGAGCTTTGCAAACGCTTGTTGAGTTTTTCCCACCCCGCCTGCATCGCACATTGCGTGATGACTTCCGGCAGACGCTGGGAAACGCACGGTGTATGGCGCACGATTTTCCTGATGTGGCGCTTGCGCTGGGCGTATTGGCGTGGCGTGGGCGCAACCGAACTGGCAAAGGCCTACCGATGAAACCTGTCCGCGCTATCACCTTCGCCAAGGTGCTCCAATCCAATATATGCCCCAACATTTCGCACTCGCCCATCTGGCACAGGAACCCAGCGTCCGAGCAAGATGATGCCGGGCGAAATATGGCAACCTATAGCACTTATGTGCTACAGTACTTTCGTGTCATTAAAGGGCACCTCTATTAATCCAAACTCCGTCGCGATACGGCGTTGCTCAAGAAATTTTAACGCTTACATATCAAACATATGCGGCGCGCTAAAATT
>JANLIB010000003.1 GCA_024653675.1 Gallionella sp.
AATTTTAGCGCGCCGCATATGTTTGATATGTAAGCGTTAAAATTTCTTGAGCAACGCCGTATCGCGACGGAGTTTGGATTAATAGAGGTGCCCTTGATGGAGTTCCATGTCTCAGCCCTCAGTTATCGGAGGACAAATTCCGGTTAATATGGAAGCATGAGGCATCAGAATGCCTGGTCCCAGCGGATCGACAGCCGTATGGCGGAGTTGATCAGCCCGACCATGCTGTAGGTCTGCACGAAATTCCCCCATTGCTCGCCGCTGCGCGGATCGATGTGTTCCGCCAGCAGTCCGTGGCGGTTGCGGCAGGCCAGCAATTTATCGAACAGGACGCGCGCCTCCTCGCGGCGATCCAGCGCGGCCAGCGCATTGACATACCAGAAGGTGCAGACAAGGAATGCATTTTCCGGCTCGCCAAAGTCGTCCTTTTCGGTATAACGGAAAATGAAATCGCCTTGGCGCAGATCCTGCTCGACGGCGCTGACCGTGGCGGCAAAGCGCGGGTCGGATGCATCGAGGAAGCCGACTTCGGTTAACAGCAGCAGGCTTGCATCCATCGCCTCTCCCTCGAAGGTGGAGACGAAGGCGCCGCGTTTTTTGCTCCATGCGCGCCGGCTGATGGTTTCATGAATCTGGCGTGACTGGTCGAACCAATATGTGGCGCGTTCGGATAGCCCCAGCCGGCGGGCGATCAGCGCCAGGCGATCGCAGGCTGCCCAGCACATCACGGCAGAGAAGGTATGCACGCGTGCGCTGCCGCGCAACTCCCAGAGACCGGCATCCGGCTGGTCGTGACAGCGCACGGCCTGTTCGCCCAGCGGTTCGAGACGGCGGAAGAGTGCTTCATCGCCGCGCCGGGACAGGCGATGGTCGAAAAAAATATGCGTGGCTGCCAGAATCGCCGAGCCGTAAACATCGTGCTGCACCTGGCGGTAGGCCAGGTTGCCGATGCGCACCGGCCCCATGCCGCGATAGCCTGCCAGCGACGGCGCCTCACGTTCTGCCAGCTCGGTGCGCCCGTCGATGCCGTAGACCGGCTGCAATGATTCACCGCCGGCATTGGCGGCGATATTGACGATGTAGCCGAGGTAGCGCTCCATGGTGCGGGTTGCGCCCAGCCGGTTCAGGGCATTGACCACGAAATAGCCATCGCGCAGCCAGCAGTAGCGGTAGTCCCAGTTGCGCCCGCTGCCGGCCGCCTCGGGGATGGAGGTGGTCATCGCGGCGACAATGGCGCCGGTGTCGTCATAAGCGTTCAGCTTGAGCGTGATGGCGGCGCGGATCACCGCTTCCTGCCATTCGTAGGGGATGCCGAGGAAACGCACCCACTCGCGCCAGTACTGCGCGGTTTCTTCGAAAAAGCGGCGGCCAACTTCTCCGGCAGCCTCGTGCACGGTTTCGTCCGCTCCCAGCAGCAGCGTTACGGTGTCTTCGAGAAAGAACGGCGTTTCCTGCTGTATCGCGGTCAGCGAGGCATCGGTGGTCAGCCTGAGCGTGAGGCTCGACGCCACATAGCGGATGTGGTTGCTGCCCCAGGTGACTTCCGGCCGCCCGGCGCCGTCATTGCAGGCCGGGCGAAGCCGCAAGGTCACGCGCGGGCTGCCGGAAAGCCGCTTGACCCGGCGCACCAGCATCATGGGGCGGAACATGCGGCCATACTGGCCGAAGCGGGGCGCGAAATCGGTGACCTCGATGGCGCCGCCATGGCTATCGTAAAAGCGCGTCACCAGAATCGCCGTGTTCTCCAGATAATGCTGCTCGGTGCGTTCGCAATCCATGAGTTCGACGGCGAAAAAACCGTAGTCGCCGGAATCCCTGAGCAGGGCGCAGAACACCGGGTCGCCATCGAAACGGGGGAAGCAACCCCAGGTGATGTTCGCCTGTGCATCGATCAGCGCGCCGACAGTGCAATTACCGATCAGCGCCATATCCAGGTTGTGCGTATTCTTCATTGCAATGCACCTCCCAGCCAGCGCCTGACCGCCGCCACGTCGGGCAAGCGGAAGCGGGCGCAGCTTGCGCCTTTGCCGACCTTGATGGAAACGCCATCCATCTTGTTCACTTCTGCAAAGCCATGTTCGTCATTAAGATCGTCGCCGATGAACACCGGCCGGCGCCCGCTGAAGGGCGGTTCCGCCAGATATTCGGCCACCGCCGTGCCTTTGTCGATGCCGGAGGGCTTGATTTCCGCCACACGCTTGCCGCGCTGCACTTCCAGTCCCGCACGGGCTTCGTCCGCCATCCGGGCCATCAACCGGTGCACATAGGAAGCGAGATGCGGAGCCAGCCGGTAATGCAATGCCAATGTCAGTCCCTTGTCCTCAAGCAAAAGCCCGGGGTGGCGCGCCAGTACAGGCGCCAGCGTTCCCTTGATCGCGCACTTTGCTTCCGGCGCTGCGGCGTGTATCCACAGGCGCCCGGCGGCATCGCGCCGCTCCAGCCCGTGCTGCCCGGCCAGCGGCAGACGCTGCATGCCGAGATATTGCTCCAGGTCGGAGATAGAGCGCCCGCTGATCAGCGCTACTGCGCCGCCGCTGGCGCGGTGCAGGCGTTCGATCAGATCGAGCAGTGCGGTATCTACGCGGACGGCATCCGGCGTATCGGCTATTTCGATCAGGGTTCCATCGACATCCAGAAAATAGGCCCAATTCACGCTGGGCAAAGAAGGGGGGCTGGCGCGTATCTTCATGCCTTGCTGCTCCCGGCCTTGCCGGTCAGGCGGCTGCGGCGGCGCATTGCTGCCGCATCCAGCAGCATGCGGCCAGCCCAGCGGAAGACGTTGAACTCGGCCACGATGCCCCGCATCAGGCGCATCCGGTCGCGCTGCTCCGTCGCCGGCATGATCAGCGCGAGATGCAGGGCGGCAGCGCACTGATCGGCATCATAGGGATTGACGATCAGGGCTTCGGGCAGTTCCCGTGCGGCGCCGGTGAATTGGGAAAGAATGAGAACGCCGCGGTTATCGTCGCGGGCTGCGACAAATTCCTTGGCGACCAGATTCATGCCGTCGTGCAGGCTGCTGACGAAACAAAGATCGGCGGCGCGAAAATACTCGTACACCTCGCGCGGCTCGTGGTGCTCAACCTTGAGCACGATGGGCGGCGGCCCCTGTCCCCCGAAGCGGCTGTTGATGCGCGTGGCCATCGCGCGCACCTGCGCTTCGTGATGCTGGTATTCCTCGATACCCAGGCGCGTCGGTGCGGCGACCTGGACAAAGGTGAAGCGCCCGATCCACTCCGGATTCAGCTCCATCAGGCGCTCGATGGCGCGGAAGCGTTCCATGATACCTTTTGTATAATCGAGGCGGTCGACACCAATGCCGAGATTGTGTTCCGGAGGCAAGCCGTTCATCTTGCGGATGTCGTTGCGGCAATCCGGGACGGGCTTATGCACCATCTCTTCTTCCGGCGGCCATGCGATGGAAATCGGATAACGGCGCACGGCCGTAGATTTGCCGCCGAAGGAGACAGTGAAGGACTCCCGGTCAACGCGTGCCTCAAGAAAGCGATCCACCGTGTCGACGAAATTGTTGCAATGGAACTGGGTATGAAAGCCAAGAATGCTGCTGCCCAGCATCCCGGCGAGTACTTCGTCCCGCCATGGACAGATGGCAAAGGACTCGGGGTTGGGCCACGGTATGTGCCAGAAGGTGATGATCGTGGCATCCGGCAACTCCTCGCGGATCATCTTCGGCAACAGGGCGAAGTGGTAGTCCTGCACCAGAACGATGGGATTTTCCGTCCTGGCCTCGCTCACCACCGCCTTGGCGAACTTGCGGTTGACCGCGACGTATTGCGCCCAGTCAGCCGAGCGGAAAGTGGGCCGCACATGGGCAATGTGGCAGAGCGGCCACATCCCCTCGTTGGAAAAGCCGTAGTAATAACCGGCCTCCTCCTCCGCAGTCAGCCAGACGCGGCGTATCTGGTAGGCGGGGTTTTCCGGCGGCACCGCGATGTGGTCGTGCTTGTCGACCACCTCGCGGTCGGCCGAGCCGCTGCCATGCGCGATCCAGGTGCCCGAACAGGCGCGCATGATCGGCTCCAGCGCCGTGACCAGCCCGCTGGCCGGGCGCTGCACCTCGATACGATTGTTGCGGCGCTGGTGGATGTAGGGCTCGCGGTTGGAAACCACGATGATGTCCTCGCCGCGCAATTCGCCGTGGAGAATGGCGCGCAGCGACTCCGGCGTCCAGGTGATCTGTGCTTCGTCACGGGTGCGGGTCTCCACCTCCAGTTCGTGGATCAACCGCTGCAGATCGCGGGCGATGGGCTTGAACCCGGGCAGGTTGGGTTGCGCGCCTGACCCCGGCTGCCGCAGCAGTCCTTCGCCGCGCAGCAGGGCGCGCATGCCGGTCATCCAGCCGCGCCACGAGAGTTGGGCAATGATTACCGTAATCATCGAGACTACGATTGCCAGCCCCATGAAAAAATAGAATACGTAGAGTTTGGTTTCCTCGCTGCGACGGGTGACGAAACTCATGTCATGCACCAGCACCAGGCGGCCGGATGGTGCAGCCTCGCTGGCCATCGGTTTCACTGCCACATGCAATGGCCCCCGGGCGCTTGCCAACAGGTGATCACCGGGTTCTTCCCATCGGTCGAGACCGGCACACCGGATATCGGCAGGAAGCGAGCGGCTGGCCAAAGCTTTGTCCGCCGGCGAGGCGCAGTAGCCTATTGCATAGAGCCGCTCGTCCAGGGTGATGCGGTTGAAAAATTCGTTAATCTTGGCCTTTCTGCCTGCGGCAAGCTGTTCCTGCAGCGGTTCCTGGATGGCGTTGACGATCAGCGATGCGCGGATGTCGAGATCGCGCACGAACCAGCCCACTGTCAACCGGTCAACCAGCGGGGCAATAGCATATGCGATGCCTGCCAGAACCAGAATCAGGGGCAAAACGAAACGCAGCGAAAGTCTCATTTGTAAATCATTCCAGAGTAAAAGAAGTTTGATTTTTCCATGTACACCGTATGTATAAGCGTGCTCATTATGCAACTTGCTTCAGGCCGGCGTAAAACGGTATTTTGCGATTAGGGCACCTCTATTAATCCAAACTCCGTCGCGATACGGCGTTGCTCAAGAAATTTTAACGCTTACATATCAAACATATGCGGCGCGCTAAAATTTC
>JANLIB010000005.1 GCA_024653675.1 Gallionella sp.
AAATTTTAGCGCGCCGCATATGTTTGATATGTAAGCGTTAAAATTTCTTGAGCAACGCCGTATCGCGACGGAGTTTGGATTAATAGAGGTGCCCTTTAGAACTTGTCCGTAAACAATACGGACAAATTCTTAGTACACCGCACGCGCCGCTGATCGCGGAAATTACCAGGCTCAATAATCCCGCCGTGGCGCGCTGTAAGCGTCGTTCTCAAACACGAACGGCGTGGTGCGACCCACCAGCGCCTCGATCAAGGCCAACTCCTGATCGGTATGGTTGATGAAGGGCGCGTTGCGGATGCTCTTCCCCCGCTCCGCATCGTTTACGATATACAGCGGCCTGTCATGATGTTTCGATTCGACGGTTGTCTTGCTTGCGGGGTCGGCATTCGCCGCGACATCCGTGGTGCCGTAACAAGTGCATAAATAAGTCAGCGCCGGATCCGATTCCACATAAAAACCCGTACCCCGGATGCCGAGAGCCGCTGTGGAGGTAGTGACCCGCATCGGCGTGTTGCGCGAGACGGACAGCAGCTTTCCGGTCAATATCCTCAGGCCGGTTATCAACAGAGATGCAGGGGATTTTTCTTCAGCTTTCTTTTGTGCTGTCTTGTTCCGTTCGGTTTCGATAACGAGATGGCTTTCGCCGCGCAGGATCATTGCATGGCTGTTGACCGCGAAAATGATTTCGCTGTCCTTCGCGGTCTGCACTGTGTCGCCGGGGATTATCCGGGTTTCCTGCGTCGCTTTCTTCCCGTTGACCGTAACCTGCCCGGAAATGCGATAGATGGACTGCCCTGCAGCGAGCCTGGACGGCCTGCTGCCGAAGATGCCGGCAGCAAGCGCATTGACACCCGGCAGCCCTGCCGAAAACAGCCCGGCGGCGAGCGCCTGGATCAGCAATCTCCTGCGCGGGTCTTCCGTTTCGTCCGGACGTTTCATGAACACCCCCTGTCTTTCATGTCATGCCTTGCCTGCCAGCTCTTCCAACACATACGGCGCGCCATTAGTTATTGCACCCTTGCGCGGGCTGACGTTAATTGACTGACCGAAGTATTGGCATGCAAGATAACATTCTGCTCGCAGGATGTAAAAACATCAATCCAAACGGCATGTTGAGCCACGCAGAACTCACGTAGGCCGTAATGTAGGATGCCAATAAGACTGCCCTGAGCAGCCGAAGGGCGAAGCGTATTGCGCCGATGTTTCATCCTACAAACCTCAACTGAAACGCCGTTGTGGGAGCCCGATTTATCGGGCGATTCGAAAGTCGGCTATCGCCCGATAAATCGGACTCCTACGCACAGAAGATCGGCCTTACTGCCGGAATGACCTGTCCTGGCTTATCCCCAAATGAGCAATCCGGGATACAAGATAATAAGAGTGTTTTTGTAGCTTTAATTACTGACTGCAGTGTAATTCCACTTTCCGGTAATTCCACTTCCGGCCTCTTTGGCGTAAAATCTAAACCGTCAAAACGCATTGGAGGGCATACCATGAGTAACACCATCACACTGCCGCAAACCATTCTCAAGCGGCTGGAAAAAATATCAGCAGGCACCCGGCGAACCCCACAAGCAATCATCAAGCAAGCGATTACGGATCGTCTTGAATACGAAGAATGGAAGCTGGAGCAGATTGATGCAGGGCTTGCCGACATCAAAGCGGGGCGTGTTTATTCAGCCGATGAAGCCTATAAAAAACTAGGCTTGCTCAAGCATGACAGCAAAAAGGCAGCTTGAATTTTCAGCGCGCTCCCTTGCCAACATGGAGGTTATCAAGCTGCATATCGCAGCCGATAATCCAGCGGCCGCAACAAAGGTTATTCAAAGTGTGCTTTCGACTTCGGAAGGGCTGATAGACTTTCCCATGCTGGGGCATACAGGGCAAAGAACCGGAACCCGTGAACTTGTCCTATCGAAATATCCTTACACAATCATTTACCGCCTGACCTTGAAAAAAATCCACATCGTTGCCGTGGTGCACCAGTCACAACAACATCCGTCATGACACGCGAGCCAGCTCGTGGAAGCAAAATCAATCGAGTCTACTCTACCCGATGTATCCTCCGGAACCCGCGCCATCATAACTGCGCAGCATTTGTGGCTCTTGACAGTATACGCCAATGGCGTATAGTTCAAACAATGATTTTCATTGAGCCCCCGACATTCTCGCGTCTGATTACAGAACTGCTGGACGACGACGAATATTCGAAGCTGCAAGCGGAGCTGGCCAAGCACCCAGATGCTGGCGATCTCATTAAAAACGGTGGCGGCATCCGCAAGTTGCGTTGGAAACGAGCCGGGACAGGCAAGAGCGGTGGCATACGGGTGATATATTACTGGCTCACCGAAGACAACCAGATTTTCATGCTCGTGGCCTATCCCAAGAGCGTTAAGGACAATCTGACTGATAAGGAAACCGCAATTTTGCGCAAACTCGTGAAGGAGTTATAGATTATGGACAAAACACTTTTTGAATCCCTCAAGCGAGGCTTGAAAGAAGCTTCGGCAATTCGCCGTGGCGAACTTGCGCCTGGACGAGTGACGGAGATCAGCGCCCCCGATGCAAAGACCGTGCGCGCCAAAGTTGGGTTGAGCCAAAGCGAATTTGCTCAACTGATCGGAGTAAAAGTGGCAACACTCAGGAACTGGGAACAGCATCGCCGCCAACCCACCGGCCCCGCTGCTGCCTTGCTGACCATTGTCGAAAAAGAACCCGAAGCAGCGCTTCGTGCATTGCACTCATAACCCCCACAGTCTTGCATCGCAAGTCTTTGGGCAGATTTTGCACAAGAGCATCGCTGTTGTGACTGTGTGAATAGTACAGGGTTAGCCGCAGGGCGCGAATCTAAGCCGAACCCGGCCCCTTAAATTCTTTAAGGACATCGAAATTATTACTGCGGCACAGGCATTGGAACGGATAGCGAAGTAGCCTTATGCTACGAATGCTGCGGGGCGAAAATTTAATTCGAACACGGCGTTTGCCTTACGCGATTTGTAACCGTACAATCAACATTGATGCTTTCATTAAAGGAGTTGTCATGACCTTGCGAACGAGTGACGTGATGCCGATCAGCGAAGCCCGTGCCCGGCTGACGGAGCTTGCCGATGAGGTGGTCGGTGCGGGGGCTGAAAAAGTGCTCACCAAGAACGGTTCGAGCTTTGTTGCCATCGTCGATGCGCGCAAACTTGACTACTACCACGCGCTTGAAGAAGAACATGCAGGCTTGGTTTTATTGGACGAAGCGGAAACAGGCCTACGTCAACTTCTTGCCGGTCAGCGTGTGCCTTCCGCAGAATTGACATTAGCTCTGTCAGATCAATGACACTAGCGGCTCGTGCCCGGATCGAAGCTGCCCCGAATTTTCTCAGCAACCTGGAAATCGCTCACCAATTTTTCGTTGAACAAGATGCAGATTCCGCATCCGAACGCTTTCGCAAACTAAAAGCAGAGCTGCGCGAAATGGTCGCCGTATTGGGTTGGTCTCCGGCCAGTTGACATCCGGCACGTTTCTTCACAGCACGTTCAGCTCAAGCACAGCTAAGGGCGCAAACTGTTCAACAGCTTGCCGTGCAAGCGGGTTTGCCAAATTTGCGCGAATACATCGTAAACCGCCACATCGTTTTGTATGCCCACTCCGAGACCGAGGTGGTGCTACTGGCGTTGAAACACCAACGGCAACTGACTTACTTGGCTGAGGGTTAAAGACGGTGGATTCACAAATATCCGTGGTCTGTCCCCAGTTGTTCCGGAAAATTTATGATCCTCAATTGTTTCCAAAATCAATTTGGCTCCGTCCCTGAGGCATTCCGGCCAGATCGTAGGTTGGGTGGAGCGCAGCGATACCCAACGAAAATTTCCGACAACATCAAAAACGATGGGTATCGCTACGCTCCACCCATCCTACCGTGCTAAGCCGACGCCCTCTCATGCGAGAGGTGTTTTGCCATCACTTTAATAAGAGCCACCAGCTCATCGTTGAGTTGCGGCCTCAATTCATCAGCTTTCTTTGAGAACTCGGAATCTCCACTTGCAATCATGGACACACCCAAATCTCCTATTGGCTTTGGCGCGCCTCTTCGGTACAGCACAGACCATTGATGCATGAGCACCGACACTTTCTCGTACTGGTCGTTGATCTGATTGGTGGAGAGCAATCGGAGAAGCGCATTGTTCTTTGAATGCTCACGCTCAATTTGCTCATAGCTTCCGATGGAGACTGTGATTCTCATGCTCATCTCCAAGGATTCAACGCATTCAGCGTAGATGCTTTCCAGTTTTCTTACATGCTCTTTTTGCATGTCCCGTCGAAAGCTATTTCGTTCCCGCAGCCCTGCGAGCAGCCAGGTGATGAGCGCTACTGCTATACCAAAAGCACCTGTTAGAAAAGCGTCACTCATTTGTTTCCTTGGGCATACGTAAAGTAGACACACTAAACTCCGCCAGTAACTACACCTTTAAGGTGGATATACTGGTGCTTGTTTTGTAGGGACATTGCGCCGCATGTTAGCACCAAACTCCAAGGTAAAAACTAATCGCTATATCCCAACCATGCTTTCACTTAACTCGCCAACTCCAACCGGGTAATGCTTCCAGCCGTATTTTTCGCTCCGGTGACATGCTGACTTTTGCCATTCGTTGCGTACTTACTTACCCATATACCGACTCGATATCCATCTGTCGTCTTGTAATGGCGAGGAACCTTGACATGCCCTTCTCGATCTGCGAATTCCTTGAGATAGTGAAATCCTTCTTCCCACTTATCTGCACGAGCATCCCAACTCCATCCGGGTAATGCTTCCAGCCGTACTTTATGCTCCGGTGATATGCTGCCATTGTTGCTCCGCTGAACACGAACCCAATTACCAAGGCGGCACCCATCTTCTGTTTTATATAGCGCAGATACCTTGGCATGCCCCTCTCGATCTGTGAATTCCATAAGATAGCGAAATCCTTTTTCCCAATTATCTGCACGAGCATCCCAACTCCATCCATGTAATGCTTTCAGCCGCGCTTTGCGCTCCGGTGACATGTTGTCTTTTGTTCTTCGTTGAATCCCTACCCAGCTACCGAGTCGATATCCATCTGCCGTTTTATAATCGCGAGGAACCTTGGCATGCCCCTCTCGATCTGCGAATTCCCTGAGATAGCGAAATCCTTCTTCCCACTTATCTGACAAAGCATTCCAACTCCAACCGGGTAATGCTTCCAGCCGTGCTTTGCGCTCCGGCGATAGGTTGTCTTTTGCTATTCGTTGTTCATTGACCCAGCTGCCGACTCGATATCCATCTGCCGTTTTGTACAACGCGGGCACTAGGCAATGCCCCTCTCGATCAGTGAATTCCATAAGATAGCGAAATCCTTTTTCCCACTTATCTGAAAAAGCATTCCAACTCCAACCGGGTAATGCTTCCAGTCGTGCTTTGCGCTCCGGCGATAGGTTGTCTTTTGTTGTTCGTTGTGTTCCTACCCAGCTACCGGCTCGATATCCATCTGCCGTTTTGTAATCGTAAGGAACCTTGGCATGCCCCTCTCGATCTGCGAATTCCTTAAGATGGCGAAACCCCTCCTCCCAAGCATCCTCAAGAGTATTCCAACTCCAACCGGGTAATGTTTCCAGCCGTGCTTTGCGCTCTGGTGACAGGCTGTCTTTTGTTATTCGTTGCTTAATTACCCAGCCACCGACTCGATATCCCTCTGCCGTTTTATAATCGTAAGGAACCTTGGCATGCCCATCACGTTCCACAAATGCCTCCAACAACCCAAACCAGAAATTCCACGACGCCGTGACCTGCTCAACCAGATAGGTGCGCAGTGCGCTGCCGAAATTAGCATCTACTGTAGTGGGTAAGTCGATAAATATTTTGCGCAGGCCATCGGCGCTGATACTTGAACCAGGCTTCCTGCCTAGTTCAGTTCTGATCTGATCCAGTTCGGCAGACAGCACATCGTCGTGCGCTTTCAACGCGTTCAGCACATCCCAGATGGGTTTGAAGTTGCTGGCCGCTATCGTGTCTTCGGCATTTTCCCCGGTGGCGATAAATACCGGCAGAACGATGGTGCCCGCCTTCTTGTCCGGACTCAGGCGAATGGCGCGACCCACGGCCTGGATGATGTCCACCTGACTGCTGCGCGGGTCGATGAACGCCACGCCGTCGAGGGAGGGCACGTCCACGCCTTCGGACAAACAGCGCGCATTGCTCAGAAGTCCTCTCCTTAATTCTTTCCCTAAATCCCCTCTCTCTAACTCTCTGGTGGAACAACTAGCCAATCCACTAAGCCCGCAAGCGGGCAAGTGGCTGGTTATCCCACAATGGGGAGAGAGGACAAGCGGTTCATCTGCGCCCAAGTTTTTGAGTTGGTCGAGTTTGATCTTGCGTTTGTTGGCGGGCATGTTGCCGGAGACGAAATCGGTGCGCAGGGTTCCGCTGGGGCGATGTTCGTCGCTGATCCATTCCATGATGCCTTGAATGTCTGCGGCAAACGCTTCGGCGCGCTTGACGCGGCTGTGGAAGCTGATGATGCGCTTGAGGTCGTAGTCTTTGATGGCTTTGAGCAGACCGATCTGGGCGGCGAGCGATTCGCTGTCGGTTTCACGAGTTGAGCTTGGATGATTTTTTTGATCATGAAAAGCACCCTCACCCCCACCCTCTCCCAGAGGGCGAGGGAGCGAAAGGCTGACCAGTTTGCGGTTGGCGATCCACTGCGCGATGGTGGGGTCATCCACGCCGATGATGACGACGCGGTAATCGGTGAGCAGTTTGCGTTCGATGGCTTTACCGAACGGCAGCGCATACAGCACTTCGCCAAACAGGGCGGCGTTGTCCATGCCGACCACTTCGACGCCGCGATCTTCGGCGGCTTTATGCACGGTGCTGGAATAGGTGCGCGGGGTGGCGGTGGCGAATAGCCGCTTGGCGCTGCGTATCTGCACGTTGTCGAGGATGGCGGTAAAGTCGCTGCCGACCTTGCCCGCGCAACGGTGGGCTTCGTCTGCCACGGCCAGATCAAATGCGGGGATTGCCGGGTCGGCCTGGGCGGCGGCGATGACGGCGGAAGATTGGTAGGTGGAGAACACCACGCGGTTGCCTGCGCCGCTGAGAAAGCGTTTTACTTCTTCCGCATCGGATGTGACGGGAAAAGCGAGGTCGGCCACGCTGTGGATGGCTTCGTCGTTGCCCTTGCTGCCGACGGTTTGATCCGAGCAGACGCACAGCACTTCAAACGGGGTGGCGGCGGCGAATGTCCATTCGCGCAGAAGCTGGGACAGCAGCCCCAATGACGGAACCAGCACCAGTGTGCGTTGCGCGTTTAGCGCTTCCTTGATCCACAGCGTGACGTATGTCTTGCCGGTGCCGCAGGCCATGATGAGCTGGCCACGGTCGGCGCTTTGCAGTCCTTGCACCACGGCGGCTCGGGCTTCGATCTGGTGGTCGCGCGGTTCGGGGCGGGGTTTGCGTTTGGCTTGCGGGAGTGCGGCAAAGTTGGCGGGATAGTCCAGCACGGATTTATCGAAGTCGGAGAGCAGAAACCGGACGACGGGTTTTTCCTGTGCATCACAGACTTGCTTCGCGTTCGCGCCGATGCCGTCGGTGGTGGCAATCAGCAGGCGGTGCTGGATGCTAGGCCGGTTCGATTCGCTGAGGAATTTATCCACATCGTGTTTGGTGATGTCGTAGTCGGGCGAGTAGCACTTGGCTTGCACCGCCCAGTGTTTGCCGTTCTTGTGCTGGAACACGAGGTCAATGCCGCAGTCCGCCCCCCAGCGCCCCGGCCATTCATCCCATAGCCACACTTGATCGACTTGCGTCGCCCATTCGGGATCGGCCTTGAGGAACCATTTGACGAAGTGCTCGAACTGCTTGCCCCGCTTGAGCGGGTCGGCATCGAGGCTGTTGTAGAAATCGGAAAATTGGCTGGGCATTTAAGCGCAACTATTCCTAGATGGCTGATAAACGCTCTACTGTGTCTGGATAGCGTTCAACCATGCGAATCAAAATGGCTGCTTGAGCGTTTGGGCTCGCACGGCCTTGCTCCCAATTTTCCAAGGTGCGCACGTTGGTGCGCAGGTATCTGGCGAATACAGCTCGGGACAAATGCAATTTCTCCCGAAGGCTTAATAGCTCCGCTGGTGTGATGGATGGTGCGGGCTTTTTTTCCACCACATGATGCCGGAGGGTGATTTTTCCCTCGCGTTCAGATTCCAGTGCGGTGAATCCCTCCTTCAGTTCGTCAAACAATTTACGTTTCATTTTATTCTCCTTGCTTCCAGTTCCTGCTTGAGCAATTCTTTCAGGATTTTGCGTTGAGCGGCGGTCAAGTCATCCATCTCGTCTTTGTTGTACACGGTATACAGCCAGAACTGGTTGCCTGGCTGCCACCAGTAGTAAATCACGCGAAGCCCGCCACGCTTGCCCTTGCCACGCTTTGCGTCGGCGTGCCGCATCTTGCGCAGTCCGCCCGTGCCTTCAATCACATCTCCAGCTTCCGGGTTATCCATCAGCGCGTTCTGAAGCCCACGAAAACTCTCATCACTCAGATAGTCCTGCCGATGCCGCTCGAAGGGCGGCAACTCAATGAATGTGGCTTTCATATGCTTACTGTACGCAAGTCGCGTATGAAGTGTCAAGGTTAATTATTGCGGCACATCAGGATGGAATATGGCTTAGGGACTGACTTTGACCGGCAAACCCAGCTTGCCGATGCGCTCTGCGAATGCTTGCAGTTGTTCTGCGGACAAGGCGGACAGCCGCGGTGCTTCGGGTTGCAGCGAAGGTCGCGCCAGGGTGTAGAGCAACACGCCCTGCGGTTTGTGCCCATCGCGCAGCAATACGGAAACGAACTCCAGATAGTCATCTTCGTCCTGTCGCGAGGGCGGTTCGCCGTCCAGCGCGAACCAGCAGGTTTGCAGCCAGGTGGGACACAGTGAAATAGCGGCGATCAGGTTGTCGCGCACTTTGCCGATGCTGGTCCGGGTGTCGTTGACGAGTTGCATCCCCGCTTCGCTGGCGCGATCCAGTTTGAACCAGACTTCACCGTTGAGCTTGGCCATGTCGCGCAGCCCTTGCCGGACTTCGCTGCGATACAGCAGGCTGCCGTTGGTGATCAGCACGGTCTTTACCGCATCCGGTAAATCCACCGCGTGGCGCACTCGCGCGATCAGTTCGATGACCTGGACAAATTCCGCGCTGCTGGCCGGTTCGCCGTTGCCGGATAGCGCGATGTCGTTGATGCGCTGCGCGCCTTCCGGCACGCGGGTTTGCATGAATTCGCCGTGCAGCAGTTCATCGAGAAAACCGCGCAGCTCTTTTTCCAGAACGGCCATATCTATCGGCGGCGCAGTGCCGCGCGTGAGACCGGGAACCTGGCAGTAGATGCAGCGCCAGTTGCAGGCATTGTTGGGATTGAGATTGATGCCTACCGAGACACCGCCGACGCGGCGCGATACCACCGGATAGACATAGCGCAACGCCGCGCTGTCGCGGTCGTGAACGGAGGTGCTAAGTGGCTTCTCGCTCAAGGAACCCTCAAATAATTCGTCATTCCCGCGCAGGCGGGAATCCAGTCAAATATTAAGCTCCCCCGCAACGCGGGGACAAAACAAAAAGGCATATTGAATAAAACCGCTGGATTCCGGCCTTCGCCGGAATGACGAACCAATGAATTATGTGAGTTCAAGATTTACCCATCGGCAGATATTTCGCCGGATCCACCGGCTTGCCGAGACGGCGCACTTCGAAATGCAGCTTGACCTTGTCGGTATCGGTTTTGCCCATCGCGGCGATCTTTTGCCCGCGCGTTACGGCTTGCCCTTCCTTCACCAGTATCTTGTCGTTGTGCGCGTAGGCGCTGAGATAGGTCTTGTTGTGCTTGATGATGATCAGCTTGCCGTAACCGCGCAGCCCGCTGCCGCTGTACACCACCTTGCCGGATGCGCCTGCCACAACCGGTTGGCCGAGCGTGCCTGCGATGTCGATGCCCTTGCGGTTGGCCGATTCGGAAAATTGGGCGATCAATTTTCCCTGGGCGGGCAGGGTCCACTCCAGCGCGGCCTCTTCGCTCTCATCGATGGTATTGTCCGGTTCCGTGTCATCCGCTTTGGCAATCTTTGTAACTACAGGGGTGGTTTGCTCCTGAACCTTTTCTATCTGAGCCATTGCCGCCTCGCTGTAAGGATATTTCACGAGCTTGGGCTGATCCTTGATCAACGATTCTGCCGCAGAGGCAGCGCGGGCGGCAGATGCCGTTTTGCCCGGGAACAGGCGAATTACCTGGCCTATCATGATTTTTCTCGGGTTTTTGATGCCATTTAAATCGGCCAGCTCGTGATAATCAAAACCGTAATTGAAAGCGATGCTGTACAACGTGTCGCCTTTTTGCACGGTATACGTTCTGGGACGCCAATCCTTTTCGCGCAGGGGTTTTTTACTCTGTGCGGTGGCCTCGCTCTTTTGGGCTTCGGCTGTATCAAAGACCGGTGCGCGATATTCCTGCGACGAACAACCCGCAAATATGGCGGATACCAGCAGCAGCATCCAGAAACTCTTTGATCTCATTCTTTTCCCATCAGTAGCGGTACAAACTTCACTGCTTCCAGCCGGGTTTCGCGGAATCCCCGCTCTTCACGCTCAACCAGATACAGCGATTGCTCCTGCACCCCAACCGGAAGAATCATTCTACCACCGGCCGCGAGCTGCTCTCGCAGCGCGACTGCCAGCGCAGGAGCGGCGGCGGCCATGATGATGCCGTCGAATGGCGCGGCTTCAGGCAAGCCGGCGTTGCCATCGGCATAGCGCACGCTGACGTTGCGTATCTTCAGATCGCGCAACTGCCTCCGGGCGCGTTCATACAGCGGCTGGATGCGCTCCACGGTGTAGACTTCACGCACCAGGCGCGCCAGAACCGCAGCCTGGTAACCGCAGCCGGTGCCGATCTCAAGCACACGGTTCAGCGGGCGATGGTGATGGTCCGGGCCACGCAATATCTCGATCATGCGCGCCACGATGTAAGGCTGGGAAATGGTCTGGTTGAAATTGATCGGCAGCGATACATCGTCGTATGCGCGGGTAGCCATCGCCTCGTCTACGAACAGATGGCGCGGTACTTCGAACATCGCCGCCAGCACCGCTTCGTCCTTGATACCCTGCTCGCGCAGCCGCTCGATCATGCGCGCGCGGGTGCGCTGCGAGGTCATGCCGATGCCGCTGTGACTTTTGTTCATTGCCATTCATCATTCATGGGTTTGTCCGATCCAGCCACGCACAGCGTCGAGCTGGCTGTATTGGGTGAGATCGATCTGCAAAGGTGTGATCGAGACGCGCTGCTGCGACAGGGCATGGAAATCCGTGCCCTCCCCGGCATCCTGCGCCTTGCCCGCCGCACCGACCCAGTACACCGTTTCTCCGTGCGGATTGCTGGCCTTTACAACCGGCTCGGCCTTGTGCCGCTTGCCAAGGCGCGTCACTTCCATGCCTTGCAATTTATCGTGGGGTATGTCCGGCACATTCACGTTGAGCAGCCAGGGATGGCTGTGGGTCTTTCCGGCAAAGCGTTGCACCAATTCGGCGGCAACCCTGGCGGCTGTCTCGTAATGGGCGAATTCCCTGCCTACCAGTGAAACCGCGATCGAGGGGATGCCGAGCAGGAAACCTTCCGTCGCCGCCGCCACGGTGCCGGAATATATCGTGTCGTCGCCCATGTTGGCGCCGGCATTGACGCCGGAAACCACCATGTCCGGCTGCTGATCGAACATGCCGGTGACGGCAAGATGCACGCAATCGGTGGGTGTGCCATCGACGTAATAGAAACCATTGGCAGCTTTGCGCGGCTTGAGCGGCCGGTCCAGCGTCAGAGAATTGCTTGCGCCGCTGCGGTCCCGTTCGGGCGCCACGACGGTGACATCGGCGATCCTGGCCAGATGCTCGGCAAGGCAGATTAAACCTGGGGCAAAATAGCCATCATCATTACTGATAAGAATACGCATCGGGAATTAACAAAGGGAGTTAGAGAATCGCAGTGATTGTGCCACAAGCGCTGATGAATTGTGCATGCAACCGGATTCAGTCAATGTGTTAGTCCTCCAGCGAAACGTTGCGTGTCTCCGGCAAAAAAATCAAGCCGATGACAAAGGCCATCGTCAGCAATCCGACCGGATACCACATGCCCGACAAGGCATTGCCCGCTTTCACGCTCAGCAGTGTGATCATGAACGGCGACATACCCCCTATCCAGCCGGCACTGAGGTTATGCGGAAGCGCGACTGCCGTGTAGCGTGTGCGTGCCGGAAATAATTCGGCCAGGGTCGCGGTTTGCGGGCCGGTGATGAGTCCAACGGCAATGACCGGGATGAGCAACAGCAAGAAGATCATGAGCCGGTTGACCTGCTCCGGATTTGCCTGTTCCGTCCACCCTTCGGCCTTCAGCATCCGGGTGAGTTCGCCGGATTTGTAGCCAATGACCTCGCGCGTACCGATACGCACCAGGGTCTCATTGGGTACTTGGGCCGGATAGAGCGTGTAAGACACGCCCAGTTTGGCAAGTAATTGCTGGTTGCGCTCGCAGTCATTTTTGGTTTCGGTGAACGGATCGTAGCCGCATGACTCGCCATACAGTCCCACCGCCACCTCGCTGTTGAAGCGTTCCAGCGTGGGGTTGCCATAGTGCATCAGGCCTTTGAACACCGGAAAGATAGCCAGACAGCCGACCAGCAACCCGGCCAGCAGCACCGGTCTGCGCCCGATACGGTCCGATAGCCAGCCAAAATAAATGGTCAACGGGAACAACACCAGCGTGCTCAGCATCACCAATGCCGAGGCGGTCTGCGGATCCAGCCTGACCACGCTTTTCAAATATACGTTGGCATAGATTTGCGATGAAAAGAACAACAGCGATCCGCCCGCAGAAATGCACGAGAACAGCAACAACATCCGCCCGAGCGTATGGGGATTGCGCAAACATTCGCGCAGCGGAGCCTTGGACAGATTATGTTTCTCGCGCAAATGCAGGAACACCGGCGACTCGTACATATTCACCCGGCTCTTGATCGAGATCATCAACAACACGATGGAAAGCAGGAACGGCACGCGCCATCCCCATGCCTGGAAATCTTCGGCGCTCAGATACGATTGCAGCAGCACCACCTGCAGCGTGGACACCAGAATACCCAGCGGCCCCATCAATTGCAGCACGCTGGTATAAAACCCGCGCTTGCCGGCAGGAGCATGTTCGGTCAGGTAAACCGCCGCGCCGCCGATCTCGCCGCCCACCGACAGTCCCTGCAACAGGCGCAACACCAGCAACAGCACGGGCGCCAGCATGCCGGCCTGCGCATAGGTCGGCAACAGCCCGACGAAGAACGTCGCGAGACCCATCAGAACGATCGTGGCGATGAAAACCGGGCGGCGGCCATACTTGTCGCCCATTGATCCGAACAGCGCCGCACCGAGCGGGCGCACCAGCATGCCGACCCCAAAGGTGGCCAGGCTGGCCAGCAAAGCGGCGACCGGATTCTCCTGCGGGAAGAACAGCGTGCTGAAATACGTGGCCAGCGAGGCGAACGTCAGGAAGTCATACCATTCCAGAAAAGTGCCGAAGCAAGCCGCGATGGCGACCTTGCGCTGGATGATGGAGGATGGTGAAGGAGGGAAATTATCGGACATTACTTATCGAATTGATCAGGTCGGGGCGAGAGGATTTGAACCCTGGAGCTAATTTTGTGAAGCTTGCATTGATTCTCTGCATGGGGTCTAAATCAAGTTACCATGTCAGCGATGTGAGAGTCGTAGCATGAGTGTCATCGGATCGATTGGCGACTCCTCGAAACCGTAGTGACGATAAAATGCTATTGCTCTTTCGTTCAACGCATGGACTAACAGAGCGCGAATCCCTGCATTCTCCGAGACAGAAATTGCACGCGAGACCGCATCCTTCAGCAATGCCCCACCGATCTGCTTTCCTTGAGCATTACGGTCTACAGCCAGACGTGCAAGAACCATGACAGGTATCGGATCAGGCATGTTACGCCGCACTGCTCCAGTAGAAACTCGATGCGCTACGGCACCGGCCGATAATGCATAGTAGCCAACAACACGCTGACGATTGTCGGCTACCACAAACGCGCGGCTGGCACCGCTAGCCTGATTGGCAAGCGCTCGCCGCTTTAACCAATCATTAAGCTGCGGCTCGCCGCAATCAAAATTGCTGACATCGTGATTATCTGTGAGCAGTTGCGGGCTGCTAACAGTGATTGCCATCAGACCACTGATTTGCTTCGGGCAGCTACTCGTTTGCTTGGGCTTTGATCCCAAGGCGCTTTAACCGCGGACAGCCGCTCCAGCCCTTTATTCAGGCGTGCAGGCGCATCCAACACCCGGCAAAACTGCTGGAATTTCTTGGCGTCTAGCTGAAAAAATACCTGATCGAGCATTACGCCTTGCGCTTTCTCGCAGGCGGCCTCCAGCATGAAGTCGGAGCGGTTTTTCCCCAACAGGCTTGCCGCCTGATCGATGAGTTCGCGCTGCTCAGAATGAGCGCGTAAATTGATTGCTGCATTGCGCATAGCCCTCTCCTATCAAGGTAGAAACAGATATGCGTATCTTATGGAAATGTATATCTGTTGTCAATACAAGCAAAATCGGGCTCGATTGGTTTTGAACTGCTCTGATTTCCTATCTCCACCCTTTGCTGCCGGCTCAACCCGCCGCTCCAGTTTCCGCTGAATACGCTATGGCTAACTTGCGCTGGGTGATGGATGGCTGTGGTGTTGAGGGACTGGTGGGCAAGATCAAATGTTTATTGAGTGTACATCATTGAAACAAATTGGTCGGGGCGAGAGGATTCGAACCTCCGACCACTTGCACCCCATGCAAGTACGCTACCAGGCTGCGCTACGCCCCGAAGGCGCGGATTATACAGAGGGGACAAGACTCATGACAAATCATTCTCACTCTACCGATACATTTCTGTGGAAACCTGCTCGACATAGTCTATAACATAGCGGCAGAAGTCGTAGCGAGCGGACTTGAGGCGGGCCGGGACGGAGCGCAGGAACCGGAGTGTACAAGTAGTACACGAGGATTCCGAGCACCGCACCGGCTCGCCTCATGTTCGCGCATAACCAATGACTTGGTTGGCGTTAACCAGCGGCTTATGTCACCGTATTTTGGTGACTTAGCCGAATGGCTATGCAAAGCTGTTTGCCAACTTAGTCAGATGGCAAGTCGTTCTACCAGTAGACTTAGCCGCCATGTCTAATCCCAGCGATTGTCCCTGACCTGGACCATGCCGTTTTCGACTCTGACGGGAAATGTAGTGGTCGGCTCGTAGGCTGGCGCAGTCAGGGCTTCCCCGGTCCTGATCGAAAAGCGGGCGCCGTGGCGCGGGCAGACTACTTGGTCATTCTCGACGCAGCCGCCGGTCAGCTTGCCGCCGTCATGGGTGCAGACATCCTCGATCGCGTAGAACGTTTGATCCAGTTTGAACACCGCGATGCCGGTGCCGTCAATTTCAATATGCGCCGGTTTATCGGCGAAAATTTCATCGGCCCTGCCAACGTCCACCCAATCGCTCATACCACCCCTTTATTCATACAACTTGGACCTCGATGTCCGGCTCGATGGTTCTGGCAAGATTCCCGATTGCCCAAAGTGTTCCGGAAAGAGAACTCGGGCAGCTTCCGCATGCGCCGAAATAGTGAATCTTCAGCACGTTTCCTTCCAGGCCGGCAATTTCCAGGTCTCCACCGTCCGCCATCAGCGCGGGGCGGATTTGCTCGTCGAGCAATTTGCGGATAGCTGCCAGCCTGGGTTCGTCGTCAACATAATTCGATGCGGCTTGTGATTCCGGTTTCCTGGCGGCTTCCGCCTCCCTGATCGGCATCGCGATTTTCCGCAGCAGCGTCGGCCAGTCCGCCTCGCCGTCCTGTGTGACGGTGATCCACTTGTCCATGTAATACACATTGGTGACGTGTGCAATGGCGAACAATTGGGAAGCAAGCGGGTCGGCAGCGGCCGATTCGGCGCTGTCGAAGGAACGTGCCGTGCCCCAGGTCAACCTGTCCTTCAGCACGAGCTTGACGGCGTTCGGGTTCGGGGTGTCTTCGATGTCAGCAATTCTGGGCATGGTTATTGTCCGCCTATTGCAGTGCCGGGAACAGGATCGGCTTCGCCTTCAGTCGAGATCGATGATTCGGCATGCAGCGCGGCATGCAGCGTATGCCAGGGCAGGATCGCGCACTTGACGCGTGACGGCAGGTCCTTGACGCCGGCGAAGATTTTCAGCTTACCCAGATGATGTTCTGCTTTGTCCGGGTCGAGCGTGCCGGTTGCCATGCTGCGGAATTCCTCGACCATTGTTTCGGCTTCCTGCACGGCTTTACCCTTGACCGCGCCGGTCATCATCGAGGCGGATGCCTTGCATATCGCGCAGCCATGTCCTTCGAAAGCGATGGCCTCGATCTTGTCATCCCGCACATTCACCGAAAGCTTGATGTGATCGCCGCATAGCGGGTTGTGCCCGTCCGCATGGCGGTTCGCGCCGGGTATCGCGCCCCAGTTCCTGGGCTTGCGATTGTGGTCGAGTATTACTTCCTGATAAAGCTGGCGCATGTCAGTCATGGTAACCTCATGAAAACATCTCCTGCACCTTCAAGATGCCGTCGGCCAGCTTGTCGATTTCCTGTCTGGTGTTGTAAAAGGCGAACGAAGCACGCGCGGTGGCCGGCACGCCGTAGAATTGCATCACCGGTTGGGCGCAATGGTGGCCGGTACGGATCGCGACGCCATCTTCATTCAGGATCGTGCCTACGTCGTGGGGGTGCACTCCTTTGATTTCGAATGACAGCACTGCGGCTTTATGCTTCGCAGTGCCGATTATCCTGACGTCTTTCAATGCAGAAACCCGTTCGGTCGCGTAATCCAGTAATTCCTTCTCGTACGCTTCGATTTTGGCCAAGCCTATGCCGTTCAGGTAATCGATCGCGGTCCCCAGGCCGATCGCCGCCATGATGGGCGGCGTGCCGGCCTCGAATTTGGCGGGGATGACGTTATAGGTAGTCTTCTCGAAAGTCACCGAGAGGATCATGTCCCCTCCGCCCTGATAGGGCTGCATCTTCTCCAGCATTTTAGCCTTGCCGTACAGCACGCCGATCCCGGTCGGCCCGCACATCTTGTGACCGGAAAAGGCGTAGAAGTCGCAATCCAGATCCTGCATGTCGAGCGATTGATGCGGCGCGGCTTGCGCGCCGTCGAGCAATACCGGCACGCCGTGGCGGTGCGCGAAAGCGGTCATCTGCTTCACCGGATTGATCGTGCCCAGCGCATTCGACACATGCGAGAGCGCCATGAATTTTGTCTTTTCATTGAACAACGCCTCGAACTTGTCGATGAGCAACTCCCCGGCATCGTTCATCGGGATCACGCGCAGCACCGCGCCTTTTTCCTGCGCCAGCATCTGCCAGGGAACGATGTTCGCATGGTGCTCAAGGGCGGACAGGATGATCTCGTCCCCTTTGCCGATGAAGGCGCGGCCATAGCCGTGCATCACCAGGTTGATGGCTTCCGTCGTGCCGCGCGTGAAAATGATCTCGCGCGATTCCTTTGCTTTCAGAAAATGCTGCACTTTGATGCGCGCGTCTTCATATTGCTTCGTGGCCAGCTCGCTCAGGTAATGCACCGCGCGGTGAATGTTGGAATGCTCTTCCTTCTGGTAGCGCACAATGCGATCGATGACCGTCTGCGGCATCTGGCTGCTGGCCGCGTTATCCAGATAGACCAGCGGCTTGCCGGAGACCTGCAGGCCGAGTATCGGGAAATCGGCGCGTATCTTGTCGATATTCATGGTTCCGGCCTTCATGTGCGGACTCCGCTCATGCGATCCAGAATCGTCCGGCTCAATGATTCGACCAGAGACGGCACCGGAATTTTGATTATGATTTCTGCGGCAAAAGCATGAGAGAGCAGATTTCTCGCGCGCTCCTCGGAAAAGCCGCGGCTTCTGAGGAAGAACAGTGAATCTGCATCGATTTGCCCGACCGTCGCACCGTGCTTGCATTTCACATCGTCGTTGAATATCTCAAGCTGCGGCTGGGTGTCGATACGCGCCTTGCCGGAAAGCAGCAGGTTGCGGCTGCTCTGCGAGGAGTCGGTCCCAGCCGCGCCGGGGTGCACGATGACCTTGCCGTTGAAAATCGCATGTGCGGCCCCGTCGGCGATGCATTTGTGCAATTGCACGCTCTTGCCTCTTGGGAAGGCATGGTCGATCCGGGTATGCGTATCGGCAATCTGGCGTCCGGTGATCAGCGCCAGGCCGTTGAGCCGTATCTCGGCGCCCTCCCCCATCTGCACGGCATGCAGATCGTGGCGCGACACACGCGCCCCGAATGCGAGCGAAGTTGCGGCATAGACGCTGCCCCTGCCCACCGCGACCGAACAGTGCCCGATGTGGAACGCATTCTTTTCATCGCGCTGCACACGCACATGTTGCAGTTGCGCATCGTCTTTCAGAACCACCTCGGTCACCGCGTCCGAAAAATTGACCCCGTCTTCGAGTCCGGCATAATCTTCGACTACAGTTGCGCGACTGTCCGGTTCCATCACCACCAGACATCTTGGATAGATCGCGGACGGCGCTTCGCGCCTCGTCGCCACATGCAGGATATGGATCGGTGCTGCGGCTTCACCCGTCACGTGAACGAAGGCGCCGTCTTCGAAAAAGCGCGTGTTCAATGCGGCGAACGCGTCCTGTTTGAAGGATGCCTGCCGCGCAAAATACGTCTCGACTTGCACATCGCCTATGCGTTCGACCAGCGATGACACTGTCACGCCATGTGCCCCGGCTGAACCGGAAAACCCCAATTCGGAAAGCCCTGCGTCATAACATCCGTCGACGAAGACCAGCCGTGTTGAACCGGGAATCAGAAATTTCTCGATGTCTCCAGGAGTCAGCTTCGCAAAGGAGCTAACCGGCTGGAAGCCATGCTGGAACAGCGGTGATAAATCCGTGAAGCGCCAGTCGTCGTGCCTGTCCGAAGGAAAATTCAAGGCTCTGGCGTTCTCCAGCGCCTCAGCGCGGACAGCTTCCAGCCAGCCTTCCGATCCGGAAAGATATTGGCCGGGCACCCGTTTGACGGTTTTGCCGAGCAGCAGCTGCTCGAAGCATTTTTCTTTGGAAATTGTCGTACTGACTTGGGTCACGCCGCCGCCCTTACCCAGTCGTAGCCGCGCGCTTCGAGTTCCAGCGCGAGTTCCTTGCCGCCGGTCCTGACGATGCGCCCGCCATCCATCACATGCACGTAATCCGGCACGATGTAATTCAGCAGGCGCTGGTAGTGCGTCACCATCACCACCGCATTGTCGGCTGTGAGCAGGCTGTTGACGCCGTTTGCGACTATCCTCAATGCATCGATGTCAAGGCCCGAATCGGTCTCATCCAGGATCGCGAGCCTGGGTTCGAGCACCGCCATTTGCAGTATCTCATTGCGCTTCTTCTCGCCGCCGGAGAAGCCTTCATTCACACTGCGATCGAGAAAACTGGCATCCATCTCGACGACCTTGATCTTCTCCAGCACCAGGTCCTCGAACTCGAGCGGATCGAGCTCCTCCAGCCCGCGTTCGTTCTGAAGCGTGTTATAGGCCAGACGCAACAATGCGCTGTTCGACACGCCGGGTATCTCGACCGGATACTGGAAGGCCAGGAAGAGCCCGGCCCTCGCCCGTTCTTCAGCGGCAAGCGCGAGAAGGTCCCTGCCTTCGAAGGTGGCGGTCCCGCCCGTTACCGTGTATTCCGGATGGCCAGCCAGCACCTTGGAGAATGTGCTCTTGCCCGAGCCGTTGACGCCCATGATGGCGTGCACTTCGCCTGCGCGCACGGTAAGGTCGACACCCTTCAATATCTCGACACCCCGGACTCCATCAACCACGACTTCCGCCCTGAGGTTTCTGACTTCCAGCAATACCCTGCTATCCTTGTTAATCACCCTACGCTCCCTTCAAGTTTCAGGCCGAGCAGCTTGGTTGCCTCGACCGCAAATTCCATCGGCAGATGCACGAATACGTCTTTGCAAAAGCCGTTGATGATCATCGAAACCGCCTCTTCCGAACCGATGCCGCGCTGCGCGAAAAAGAACATCTGGTCTTCGCCTATCTTGGACGTGGAGGCCTCGTGTTCGACCTGTGCCGTGGCGTTCTGCACATCTATCGTCGGGAACGTGTTCGCCCCGCAACTGTTTCCGATCAGCATCGAGTCGCACTGCGAATAATTCCTTGCGCCTGTCGCGCGGCTGCCGATCTTGACCAGTCCTCGATAGCTGTTGCTCGAGCGCCCGGCGGAGATGCCTTTCGAGATGATTCTGCTTCGGGTGTTCCTGCCCAGATGGATCATTTTCGATCCGGTATCGGCCTGTTGCATGTGGTTGGTCAGCGCCACCGAATAAAATTCGCCGATCGAGTTGTCGCCCAGCAGCACGCAGCTCGGATATTTCCATGTGATCGCGGAACCGGTCTCGACCTGGGTCCAGGATATCTTTGAATTGACGCCCTTGCACAGGCCGCGCTTGGTGACGAAATTATAGATCCCGCCTTTTCCATTCTCGTCACCGGCATACCAGTTCTGCACCGTCGAATATTTGATGTCGGCATTGTCCAGCGCGACCAGTTCGACCACCGCCGCATGCAACTGATTGGTGTCGAACTGCGGCGCCGTGCAGCCTTCCAGATAACACACCGAACTGCCTTCCTCGGCGATGATCAGGGTGCGCTCGAATTGCCCCGAGCCTTCGGTATTGATCCGGAAATAAGTGGACAGGTCCATCGGGCACTTGGTGCCTTTGGGGATGAAACAGAACGATCCGTCGGTGAACACCGCCGAATTGAGCGCGGCATAAAAGTTGTCGCCGCTCGGCACCACGCTGCCCAGATACTGTTTCACCAGCTCCGGATGCTCGTGCACCGCCTCGGAAAAGGAACAGAATATGATCCCGATCTCGGCCAGCTTCGCCTTGTAGGTCGTGGTCACCGATACGCTGTCGAAGATCACGTCTACCGCCACTCCGGTCATCAGCTTTTGCTCGTGCAATGGCACGCCGAGTTTGTCGAAGGTGCGCCTTAATTCCGGATCGACCTCGTCCATGCTGGCAAGCTGCTTTTTCGGCTTCGGCTGCGCGAAATAGATGATGTCCTGGAAATCGATCCTGGGGTAGCTCACGCTTGCCCAAGCCGGTTCTTCCATCGTAAGCCAGTGACGGTAAGCGGCCAGGCGAAATTCGAGCAGCCACTCCGGCTCATTCTTCTTTTTCGAGATCAGGCGTATCACATCCTCGCTCAAGCCCTTGGGGACCGTCTCGGTTTCGATGTCGGTGACAAAACCGTGCTTGTAAGGCTGGTTGACCAGATTTTGTATCGCAGAGCTCATGAATTAATCCGTTCTTATGCTGCCCGATAAATCAGACTGCAAAACTTTCGCCGCAGCCGCATTGATTCTTGACATTGGGATTGTTGAACTTGAACACATGCCCCAGCCCTTGCTTGACATAATCAAGCTGTGTGCCTTCAAGAAAAGCCATGTTTCCCGCATCCACCAGCACCTTCGCGCCAAAACTTTCAAAAACCACGTCGGTTTCCAGTACTTCCTGGGCAATATCGAAAGAATAGACAAAGCCGCTGCATCCCGATTTTTTTACGCCTAGCCGCAGTCCTACTCCCTTGCCGCTCTTTTCAACCTGATTGCGTATGTGTTTTGCTGCTGTTTCTGTCATCGTGATAGCCATTTTTATCTCCAGTAAAAATTATGTCTGAATTCCACGCGAACGAATCGCGCTCACATCCACAACCTGCGGCTTGGGGGCGATCATTTCGGCCAGACTCACTTTTTCCAGCGCATCCAGAATGATGTGATTGATCCCCTGCCAATTGCTGCGCGTCGAACAGCTCGATTCGCGGTCGCAGGTCGTGTTGCTGCTGCATTCGGTGATCGAAATAGGACCGTCCATCGCATCGATGATCTCGGCGATTGATATCCCGGAGGGGTGCCGCGCCAGCACATAACCGCCTTTCGCGCCCATCATTGAAGTAACCAGATTCTTGCGAACCAGCATCTTGAGAATCTTGCTTACCGTGGGCGCAGCAATACACAAATCCGCCGCCACCTCGCTCGCGCTGTGAATCACATGGTCACGAGCCATATATGTCATGACTTGCGTGCCATAATCTGCTAATTTGCTTAAACGTAACATGTTCGCCTCGCCAATGTAGGACTATTATAGTACTAGTTAGTTTCCTGATGCAACATGCAATGTAAAAACGCCTGATAGAGCATTTAACCCGGAAAAAGCATTTAGCCACATAACCAGCGACTTGGCTGGCGTCTTTTGCCAGCTTAGTCGCTGGTTATGTGGACTCTGTGGCTTGAACTGAGGTTTAAAGGTTTAATCGGAAATGGTTATTTCTCTGGGCGAAAATCAACCCCGGCACTCACTGAACGATGACTGTAATCGCTGTATTTAACCAGAAAGGCGGGGTGGGAAAGACGACCACAGTGCTCAATCTGGCAGCGGCACTGGCGCGTCGCGGCCGCCAGCCGGTCGGAATCGACCTTGATCCGCAGGCGCAACTCGGGGCTGTCATGGGTATTACCGCCCAAACAAGTGATGACAGTGTTTACGGCCTGTTTCAGCGCAACCGCTCCCTCGGTGAGCTGATACGCAAATCAGCCAGCGGGGTCAATGTCATCCCATCCCACATCGAGCTGTCCAAGGTAGACGCGCTGCATGGCAAAAGCTACAACGTGATCAACAAGCTGAACACAAGCTTGCTGGCAGAAAAAGCAGCAATAGCCGACAGACACTGGATAATCGATTGCAGCCCGCTGGTCAGCGTTCTTTCGCTTAATGCAATATTCGCCTGCGATTGTGTGATTGTTCCGATCTCCGCAGACCATCTATCCATGAGTGGAGCCATGCAGATCAGGAAAACCCTCCATGCGCTCGAACAGGTGCTGAAACGCCGCGTTTCCCGGCGTTATCTGCTTACCCGGTACGATGCACGGCGAAGTATGGCTAAGGATATTTTAGGTATGGCGCAAACGGAATTTGGCGCAGATGTTTGCCGGACATATATTTCGGAAAACGTCAGCCTGGCGGAAAGTCCGTCGGTAAAGAAGAATATCTTTGAGTATGCCCCCAGCAGCCGTGGCGCTCAGGACTATGATGCGCTCCTGAATGAATTGATGGTTGATGGGGTTATCAAATAGCGCAGACAGGTGCGCAATTCATTGCGCCCAGTTGAACAGCGCACTTCAGGGCGCCTCTATTGTTGCCTGGCAATCAATGACAGCACTTCTTCAATATCCGTTGAATGCGGATATTTGCTGTCTGCGTTGATCGTCCTGCAGTTGATCACCTCGCAATAGTGGTACATCTGAAATAGTTTCCGCTCGGCATCCGGCTGATCATTGCCCTGGATATGGATGCTTTCTACCTTCTGCCCATCACGCGTCTTTATGGAGAAATCAAACTTCAACATTGCTCACCCCACGATATATTCCGCGCATGTCTGCGCTATGGATTTGCCGGATTAATCTGACGGCGGGGCGATCTTGGCGATTTCCTCCGCCGTTGTCAATCCTGCCACCACCTTCTCCGCGCCGTTCAGGCGCAGCGTCTTCATGCCCTCGCGCTGAGCCACGGCCTTGATCCTGGCGAGATCGGTATCCTTGATCACCAGTTTCCTGATTTCCGGGCTGAGTGTAAGCATTTCATAAATTCCGGTTCGCCCTCGATAACCGGTCATGCGGCATTCAAGGCAACCGGTGGCTACATTAACTTGCGCGGGCTTGGCAGCTTTCCACGGGCTGACCAGTTCATGCCACGCCTCATCGCTGATTTCGCCTTTTGTTTTGCAATGCGGGCACAGCGTGCGCGCCAGACGCTGCGCCATCACCCCCAGCAGCGTCGAATTGATCAGATAGGCCGGCACGCCCAATTCGAGCAGGCGCGTGATGGCGGAAGGCGCATCGTTGGTATGCAGTGTGGATAACACCAGATGGCCGGTGAGCGCCGCCTGTATCGCCATCTCGGCGGTTTCCAGGTCGCGGATCTCACCCACCATGATGATGTCCGGGTCCTGACGCAACAAGGTACGCACGCCATCGGCAAAGTTCAGCCCGATGTTATGTTGCACCTGCATCTGGTTGAAAGCCGGTTCGATCATTTCGATCGGGTCCTCCACTGTGCAGACATTCACTTCCGGCGTGGCGAGCTGCTTCAACGTGGAATACAGCGTGGTCGTCTTGCCGGAACCGGTCGGGCCGGTTACCAGAACGATGCCGTTGGGCTGGTGCGTCCAGTTGTTCCACAGCGCGGTTTGATCGCGGGAGAAGCCGAGGTCGGCAAAATTCTTCACCAGAATCTCCGGGTCGAATATCCGCATCACCAGCTTCTCGCCAAAGGCCGTCGGCATCGTGGAAAGGCGCAACTCGATTTCTTCGCCATCATCGCTCACTGTCTTGATGCGGCCATCCTGCGGCCTGCGCTTTTCCACCATGTCCATGCGCCCCAACAGCTTGATGCGGTTGGTGATGGCGTTGGTGACCGCAGTGGGAAGCTGATAGACCTGATGCAGCACGCCGTCGATGCGAAAACGCACCAGGCCGATGTCGCGGCGCGGCTCCAGATGGATGTCGCTGGCGCGTTGTTCAAAGGCATACTTGAACAGCCAATCCACCAGCGTGACGACATGATGCTCGTTGGCATCCAGATTCTTGTTCTTGCCCAGTTCGACCAACTGCTCGAAATTCTGCACCCCGATGGTCTGCCCCGCTTTCGCCTTGCTGGCGAGTTGCACCGAAGCAGCCAGGCTGTAGATCTCCGGCAGGTAATGATTGATGTCGAGCGGGCTGGACAGCACCAGCTTTATCTTCAAATTGAGGATACGCTCCAGCTCCACCACCCAGTCGGTGAGGAACGGCTCGGCGGTGGCGATATTCACTTCGCTTTCGCTGACCTTGACCGGTATGATTTTGAGGCGCTCGGCGTAAGACTTGGAAACAATATTGGCGATGCCGCCGATATTCAACTTCAGCGGATCAATATGAAAATACGGCATACCGATGCGCGCTGCCAGCCACTCGGTGAGGAACTCCACGCTGAGCGGCTTGCCAGGCGGCAACAAATTGCGCCAGTTTTGCCCGCCGATTACTACCAGCGGATGCGAAAAATCAGACTTGCGATTCCTGGCCAGTTTCTCCGCATCCTCCGGCGGCACCATGCCGTCCTTCACCAGCAATTGCAACACCTCGCCCAGCGTCAGCTTGTGTTGGTGGGATTGCAGCGTGTTGAGGGTTTCCTTGCTCATGGCGATCCATCCGTACCGAATGACGTAAGTCTAACGGCTTATGGGATGAAACAGGAAGTGTTTTTGAGGCGATTCATGGAGCATTCATCACTCCATATACATCCCGCCGTTCACATGTAATGTGATCCCAGTGATGTAAGCTGCGCCGGGGCCAGCCAAAAAAGCCACGGCGGCGGCGATGTCGGCTGGTTCTCCCAGGCGTTTCAGCGGCACGTGTTCGACCAGTTTTGCGCGCTGTTCTTCGTCCATTCCCTGGGTCATGTCAGTGTCGATGAAGCCCGGCGCGACACAGTTCACGGTGATGTTGCGGCTGCCGATCTCCTGCGCCAGCGATTTGGTGAAGCCTGTTATGCCGGCCTTGGAAGCCGCGTAGTTGGCCTGTCCGGGATTGCCCATGCTGCCGACTACCGAGGAGATGCTGATGATGCGTCCGCCCCTTGCCTTCATCATCGCACGAAGCACGGCGCGGCTTAGACGAAACACCGATTTGAGATTGGTCGCCAGCACGTCGTCCCACTCTTCGTCGGTCATGCGCGCCAGCAGGTTGTCGCGGGTGATCCCGGCGTTGTTCACCAGGATAGTGATCTCGCCGAATCGCTTGCGCAGCTCGCCCAGCACCTTCTCGGTCTGCGCGATGTCATTTACATTCAGTGCCATGCCCGCGCCCTTGATGCCCGCCGCTTCCAGGTAGTCGCTGATCGCCTGCGCGCCTGTGTCGCTGGTCGCCGTGCCGATCACCGTCGCGCCCTGCCTGCCCAGCTCCAGCGCGATGGCTTGTCCGATGCCGCGGCTGGCACCGGTCACCAATGCGATTTGTCCTTGTAGTGTCATCTCCGTATCCCCTTACGCGAGTGCAGCCAATACTGTCTTCAGCGCCTCGCCGTCATTGATAGCCAATGCCTGCTGGCTGGCATCTATACGCTTGTTCAAGCCTGCCAGCACCTTGCCCGGCGCGCATTCGACGTTGCGGGTGATGCCCTGCCTGCCGAATTCCAGCACGGTTTCCACCCAGCGCACCGGCGAATACAACTGGCGCACCAGCGCGTCCTTGATCGCAGCGCCGTCTGTGTAGCTTTTCACATCGGCATTATGCAGCACCGGGATGGCCGGAGCCTGTACTGCGACATCGCCCAGATATGCGCGCAATTGTTCTGCCGCACCTTTCAGCAGACTGCAATGCGACGGCACGCTCATGGGCAGCATGATCGCGCGCTTCGCACCCCTGGCCTTGGCCAGTTCCATGCCGCGCTCCACCGCAGCGCGATCGCCGGCGATCACCACCTGGCCGGGCGAATTGTAATTCACTGCTTCCAGCACCCCGCCCTGTGCACCTTCCGCGCATACGGCGCGCACCACATCGTCCTCCAGGCCGAGTATCGCGGCGATACCGCCCACACCTTCCGGTACAGCCTGTTGCATGCATTGCGCGCGGTAGCGCACCAGCGGCAGCGCGTCGGCAAAGCGCAGCGCACCCGCAGCGACCAGTGCGGTGTATTCACCCAGGCTGTGTCCGGCCATGATCGCCGGTGCTGCGCCATTCTGTAACTGCCAGGCGCGATACACCGCCACGCCGGCGGTGAGCATGATGGGCTGCGTGTTCACCGTGGAGTTCAGTTCGGCATCGCTGCCTTCCGTTACCAGTTGCCACAAGTCCTGCTTCAACACATCCGAAGCTTCGGCGAAAGTGTTGCGCACCACAGCAAAATCGGCATAGCCGTTCATCATGCCGCGCGACTGGGAGCCCTGGCCGGGAAATACGAAAGCGAATCTGGTCATAAGAAAAACAGTCGGTAGGTTGGATTAGCGTAGCGTAACCCAACAATCATTGTGAATATCGGAAAAATGTTGGGTTAAGCTACGCTAACCCAACCTTGCTACCAGCGAATCAGCACCGCACCCCAGGTGAACCCGCCTCCCACCGCTTCCAGCAGAATATTCTGGCCGGCCCTGATGCGGCCATCGCGCACTGCGGTGTCCAGCGCCAGAGGAATAGAGGCCGCAGAGGTGTTGCCGTGCGTGGCGACGGTGACGATCACGTTATCCATGCTCAAGCCGAGCTTCTTGGCGGTGGCCTCCATGATGCGGATGTTGGCCTGGTGCGGAACCAGCCAGCTGATGTCGGAACCGGTCAGCTTATTTTCTTCAAGAATTTCCTCAACAACATCACTCAACACTTTGACTGCAAACTTGAAAACAGCTTTACCGTCCATCTTGATAAAGGGATCCCCCTGCACCTCGCCGTTGCGGATGTTGCCATCTGCTTTCAACATGCCGCGATGGCTGCCGTCGGCGTGCAATTTGCTGGTGATGATACCCGGTGACTCGCTGGCTCGCAAAATCACCGCACCTGCGCCGTCGCCGAACAATACGCAGGTGGTTCGATCGCTCCAATCCAGCATGCGCGATAATACTTCCGCGCCGACCACCAGCACGGTCCTTGCCTGACCGCCGCGTATGTACAGATCGGCGGTGTTCATCGCATAGACGAAGCCGCCGCACACCGCCTGCATGTCGAAGGCGGCTCCGCAATTTCTGATGCCCAGTTTGTCCTGCAGGATACAGGCGGTGCTGGGAAATATCTGGTCCGGCGAAGTCGTTGCGACGATCACCAGGTCGATCTCATCCGCGCTGATTCCAGCCGTTTCCATGGCGCGCAAGCTGGCCTGCAAAGCCAGGTCGCTGGTCATTTCGTTATCCGCCGCGATGTGCCGCTCATGGATGCCGCTGCGCGATACGATCCAGTCATTTGAGGTATCGACGATCTTTTCCAGATCGTAGTTGGTCATTACCCTGCCGGGCAGATAACTACCGGTACCGATGATCCTTGAGTACATCAGGAAACCTCTTGCACTGTTATTTGGCGCTGATGGTGCCACTTCTCGATATGCTCGCTGATGTGCTGCAACATCCCGCCTCGCGCTTCTTCGGCGGCACGCTCGATGGCACAGCGAAACGCGAATATATCCGCAGAACCGTGACTCTTCACCACGATGCCCTTGAGGCCGAGAAAACTCGCTCCATTGTAGCGGCGATGATCCACCCGGTGCTTGAAGGCATTGAGTACCGGCAATGCAACCAGCCCGGCCAGTTTGGTGAACACATTGCGCCCGAACTCTTCACGCAGGAAACCGCCCAGCATCTGGGCAAGTCCTTCGGTGGTCTTCAGTGAGACATTGCCGACGAATCCGTCGCACACCACGACATCGGTGGTGCCCTTGAAGATGTCGGTGCCTTCGACGTTGCCGTAGAAATTAAGATCGCTGGCGCGCAGCAATTCGGCGGCCTGCTTGACCACCTCGTTGCCCTTGATGTCTTCGCTGCCGATATTCAGCAGCCCGACGCTGGGGCTGGGTTTGTGTTCCAGCGCCGTTACCAGCGTCGTGCCCATCAGGGCGAATTGCAAAAGATGCTCTGCGCTGCAATCGGTGTTGGCGCCGAGATCGAGCATACAGACCTGGCCTGTTCTGGTCGGCAGATAGGATGCAATTGCGGGACGGTCGATACCGGATATGGTTTTCAGGACATAACGCGCGGTGGCCATCAGCGCGCCGGTATTGCCGGCGCTGACACAGGCCAACGCCTCACCGCTTTTGACCAGATCGATGCTGACGCGCATCGAAGAATCTTTTTTCCCGCGCAGTGCAGATTGGGGCGACTCGTCCATACCCACCACCTCGCTGGCTGGATGAATACGCAAATGCACCCCGCTCTGTACGCCCAGGGCGCGCAACTCGGTTTCAATGGCATCGGGGATACCCGCCAGAACGATGGTGTCGTCCGGGAATTCCTTCAGATATTCGACTGCAGCCGGGATAGTGACCGTCGTGCCGTGGTCGCCTCCCATCGCATCTATAGCTAATGTGACATCCACTAAGCAATCCTGGGGTAATGAAAACTGGGAATGAAAAAAAACGCAGCCGACCTTGCCGATCGGCTGCGTTACTTAACAGATTACTCGCCCTTGGTCTTGACTACTTTTTTGCCACGGTAAAAGCCGGTTGGGCTGATATGGTGGCGCAAGTGGGTTTCACCCGTGGTCGGCTCAATCGCCGTCGCGGGGTTGGTCAAAAAATCGTGCGCACGGTGCATGCCACGCTTGGACGAGGACTTCTTGTTCTGCTGTACTGCCATGTTGACTGCTCCTAAAAATTAACTACGCTTCAAATTCGCCAAAACTGCAAAAGTACGCTGCTCCTCCATTTGCGTATTCTTGCCGACTGCCGCCCGACAAGCGCCCGCTTCATGCCTGGGTGCAAAGGGCAGGCTCAATAAAATCTCTTCTTCCAGCAAATTCAGCACATCGAGATGCGCATCCGCCAATATGCTGTCAAACTCTTCTTCCTCACCGCCCGCAACATTGTCATCCAGCGCGTCCAGACTTGCCTGGTCACGCAGCATCAAGCGCGTCTCGATCCGCACCTGGTGATCCATGCCCTCCAGGCAACGCTGGCAACGCAACCGGCACTGCCCGGTCACGCTGACATCCAGAAAGCGGCTGCCCTGCCTGTCCACACCACCGAGTATCTTATAGCTCAGGATTTCCTGCCGGCTTTCCAGTATATCGTGCAGGCGAGGAAATCCGGCAACCGGAATTTCACCGCTGATCTCACGGCCATTTCTGGCAAAATCAGGACTGTTGATGAAAGGCCGTGCATACATGAGGCGCGCATGATATATTTTTCGCCGCTCCCTGTCAAAACTCACATGGCAAAAACCCCAAGGAATATTGTGCTTGTCCTCGCCTCCAGCTCCCCATATCGCAGCGAACTCCTGAAACGGTTGCAACTCCCCTTCGAGACCATTGCGCCGAATGTGGATGAAACACCCTTGCCGAACGAATCTGCGCGTGACACCTCGATACGCCTTGCACGGGAGAAGGCTCATGCTGTGGCTGTGGCTGGCGCTTACCCAGATGCGCTGATCATCGGTTCCGACCAGGTCGCCCTGCTGGACGGCCAGCAGCTCGGCAAACCGCTCAATCATGACAATGCTGTCCGGCAACTTCGCGCGATGCGCGGCAAAACCACTCATTTCTATACCGCGCTGACGCTGTTGAACAGCAAAACCGGCAACGAACAGACCGAAGTGGCGGAAAATATGATCACGCTGCGCGATCTCAGCGATGCCGAGATCGAAGGCTATCTGCTCAAGGAACAACCTTATCACTGCGCAGGCAGCGCAAAATCGGAAGGCCTGGGTATCGCGTTGATGAGCCGGATGACCGGCGAAGACCCGAATGCACTGATCGGCCTGCCGCTGATCTTGCTGGTCGAAATGTTGCGCCGCGAAAACGTGAAGCTATTCTAAGTCATGATGCCCGGCACCCTCTACCTGATTCCCTGCACGCTGGGGGACACACCCGCAGAACAGGTACTGCCGCAACACGTCATCGCCGTGGCGCGCAAGTTGAAACATTTTGTGGTAGAGCACCCCAAAAGCGCGCGGCAATTCCTGTCTGCGCTCAAACCCGAACAACCTGTCCAGTCCCTGCATTTCGCCAGCCTCAATGAACATACCGGCGCGAGCGAGTTGGGCGAACTGCTCGCACCTTTGCTGGCAGGAGAGGATGCCGGCATCATTTCCGAAGCCGGATGCCCCGGTGTAGCCGACCCGGGCGCCGACCTGGTCTTGCTGGCGCACCGCAAAGGCATCCGCGTCGTGCCGCTGGTCGGACCATCATCCATCCTGCTGGCCTTGATGGCCTCAGGCCTGAATGGCCAGCGCTTCGCCTTTCACGGTTACCTGCCGATAGCGGAAGCCGAAAGAAACAAGGCCATAGCCTCGCTGGAAGCCGAGTCGGCAAAACTCAAGCAGACTCAGCTATTCATCGAAACCCCTTACCGCAACGAAAAGATGTTCAGCGCGCTGCTCGCCCATTGCCGTCCGCATACGCTATTGTGTGTCGCCACCGACATCACCCTGCCCGGAGAACATATCCGGACGCGCTCCATCGAACAATGGAAAACCCAGCCTGCCCCGCTACTTAACAAGCATCCGAGCATGTTTCTGCTGCTTGGGGCAAGTTGATATGGTTGCTTAGCGATTCGCTTTCTGGTATTAAAGCGGACTTAATTTTTAACACGTTGGAGAAGTGCAATGCCGGTACAGACACAAAAGCCCGTCGCTCCCTACAAACCCAAGAAGGGCGAGGCCTATATGAACCCGAAACAGATCGAGCATTTCCGCCATATCATGAACGAAATCAAGGCCGGCCTGGGGAAGGATATCGACCGCACCGTGCATACCATGCAGGACGAGGCAACGGTATTCGCCGATCCGAATGACCGTGCCACGCAGGAATCGGACATGGGACTTGAACTTCGCAACCGCGACCGCGAGCGTAAATTAATCAAGAAGATCAACGACATGCTTGCCAAGATCGAAGCGGGCGAATATGGCTATTGCGAGAATTGCGGTATCGAGATCGGCCTGGAGAGGCTGGAAGCAAGACCGACCGCCACGCTATGCATCGACTGCAAGACCCTGGACGAGATACGCGAGAAACAGGTCGCCAAGTAATATTGTGTAGGGGCGCGATTTACCTCGAAGAGGTTCTTGTGCCCTTGTGGGTATCGCGCTCTTTTTCTAAGTGGGGTATCCATATAATTACGGTAACGATACAATTATGCAATGGAATCAGCACACGCCTCCAAACAGAAGACATCTCCCAAAGCCGGGGTTGATTACCCGCGCAACTACGCCGAGTTTATGGCGTGGTTCCCGGATGACGCCGCCTGTGTCGACTATCTTGACTGGCTTCGCTGGAAAGAGGGCTTTGAGTGCCCAACGTGCCACGGCAGCAAGGGTTGGCGCATGAAGAACGGCAAATGGTGGTGCGAAGCATGTCGTAACCGCGTCTCTTCTACCGCCGGCACCATCTTTCATCGCACCAAGACACCACTGACTGTTTGGTTTGCCGCTGCGTGGCATGTCACCTTCGCTAAAAATGGCGTTTCTGCCAAAACGCTGCATCGAATCCTTGGATTTGGCTCCTATCAAACAGCATGGGCAATGTTGCACCGTTTCCGGTGCGCTATTAGCCATGCCGGGCACGATATGTTGTCCGGGCATATCGAGGTGGACGAAACTGTCTTTGGCGGCGTCAGGCACGGTAAACGCGGACGCGGGGCCGATGGCAAGGTGATGGTCGCCGTCGCCGTGGAATTGCTCTCGCCAAAGGGCTTTGGGCGCTGCCGCTTGCAGATTATTTCCAATGCGGATACCGGAACACTTAAGAAGTTTATTCAAAAACATGTACTGCCCGGTTCCGCCATTTACACGGACGGGCTGAATTCTTATCCGGGTGCCGCGAAAGACGATTACATCCACCACGGAACGTCCATCAAAGGCTCTGGCAAAGAGGCTAACGAAGTTTTGCCAGGCGTGCACCGCGTGGCCGCGCTGGTTAAACGCTGGCTGATGGGTACGCATCAAGGCTCCTATGAAGAAGATCATCTTCAAGCCTACCTCGACGAATTTGCTTTCCGGTTTAACCGCCGCAAATCCTC
>JANLIB010000008.1 GCA_024653675.1 Gallionella sp.
AATTTTAGCGCGCCGCATATGTATGATATGTAAGCGTTAAAATTTCTTGAGCAACGCCGTATCGCGACGGAGTTTGGATTAATAGAGGTGCCCTTCATGTTGCAAAGTGATACCCAATGGGTGAGTCACCGATTCTTTGCAACAACCGGTTTTATTTCGTGCCTTTCGTGTTTTTCGTGGACGAATCGCCGTTTTTTGGATACCTAATGCCGCCTAATTCTATTCTGTCATGAACCTGATCAGCAAAATCCTGCCGCCCGGCAACATCCTGTTGGACACTGAATCCACCAGCAAGAAGCGCATGTTTGAACGTGTTGGAATGCTGTTTGAGAACAATCAGCAGATCGCGCGCATCCAGGTATTCGACAGTCTTTTCGCCCGGGAGAAACTCGGCTCGACCGGCCTGGGTCAGGGCGTGGCGATCCCGCACGGGCGTATCGCAAAACTTCGCGATGCCACTGCCGCATTCGTGAAGACCTCACACCCGATCCCGTTCGATGCTCCGGACGGCCAGCCGGTGAACCTGATCTTCGTGTTGCTGGTGCCGGAACGCGCCAACGATTTGCATCTGCAGATCCTTGGGGAACTGGCGCAAATGTTCAGCGACGCGCAGTTCCGCAATCGTCTGCTCGATTGCGGAGACACCGCCGGCATTCATCGCCTGTTTCATGACTGGACGAGCCCCGCATGACCCAGGTAAATATCCGGCAACTGTTTGAAGACAAACAGGCACGGCTCGAATTAAGCCGCGTTGCCGGGGAGGATGGCGCTGACCGCTTCATTGACAGCGCCGGACTCAACACGTCAAACAGGGGGCTGGTCGGGCATCTCAACTTAATCCACCCGAACTGGGTGCAGGTACTGAGCGAGACCGAACTGGATTATCTGCACGACCTGAGCGCCGATCAGCGCGAAAACGCTTTCCAGAGGATCGAAGAATGCGGCACGACCTGCCTGATCGTAGCGGGCATCAATGAAATCCCGGCGGAACTTATCGCCTTCGCCAACCGGTCACACATCCCGTTGTTCTCTTCGCCAAAACCCAGCGTGCAGTTGATGTGGCTGATCCGCCACTATCTCGCCAAGGAACTCGCGGAATTCACCACGCGTCACGGCGTGTTTCTCGATGTGCTCGGGGTCGGCGTGATGATCACCGGCGAGAGCGCGGTGGGCAAAAGCGAACTCGGCCTGGAACTTATCACGCGAGGCAGCGGGCTGGTCGCCGATGACATCGTCGAATTGCATCACATTGCGCCGGATACCCTGGAGGGCCGTTGCCCGGAATTATTGCGTGATTTTCTCGAAGTGCGCGGCCTGGGTGTGTTGAACATACGCACAATGTTCGGCGAAACATCGGTGCGGAGAAAAAAGAGCCTGAAGCTGATCGTGAACCTTCATCGTCCAGCCGGCGGCGATATCTCGCAAATCGAGCGTTTGCCGCTTAATTCCACTCACCAGGAAATACTCGGCGTGAACATCAGCACCGTGAATATCCCCGTGGTGGCCGGACGCAACCTCGCAGTGCTGGTCGAAGCCGCAGCGCGTAATTTTGTCCTGCACCAACGCGGCATCAATAGCATGGATGAGTTCATCGCGCGGCATGATCAGATGCTGCTGGACGATTGATGATTTTGTAGGGGCGCGATTTATCGCGCCCTGAACTATTCCTGTATCAAGCAAAGGGCGCGATAAATCGCGCCCCTACAATGCGCTATTGATTGGAAAATGGAACAACAAATGCAGCTATTCCTGATCAGCGGCCTCTCCGGCTCCGGCAAAAGCATCGCGCTCAAGGTGCTGGAAGACAGCGGTTATTATTGCGTTGACAATCTGCCCGCCGATCTGCTGGCCGCTCTGGTGGAATATCTGCAAGGCGCCGGATATACCAGCATAGCAGTCAGCATAGACGTGCGCAGCGCCAACAGCGTGCAACGCCTGCCGCCGTTGCTCCAGAAAATCAAACAGCAAGGACTGGATGTCCACGTGCTGTTTCTGGACGCTCAGGACGACACGCTGGTCAAACGCTTTTCCGAGACGCGCCGCTTGCATCCGCTCAGCGATGGCGTCAGGACTTTACCGGAATGCGTCAGCCGGGAGCGTGATATGCTCGCCGGAATCAGCGACATCGGACATCATATTGATACTTCCGATCTCAAGGCCAACGCCTTGCAGGCATGGATCAAGCAATTCATCAAGGTTGACCGCGCGCGCCTGACGCTATTGTTCCAGTCTTTCGGTTACAAGCACGGCATCCCGCTGGATTCCGATCTGGTGTTCGATGTGCGCTGCCTGCCCAATCCCCATTACAACCCGGCGCTGCAACCGCTCACCGGGCGCGATGCCGCAGTGATCGAATTTCTGGACAACACCCCAGGCGCACAGGATATGTTCAGCGACATTCGTGATTTCGTCGAACGCTGGCTACCCAGCTTCGTCGCCGATAACCGCAGCTATCTGACCGTTGCCATCGGTTGCACCGGCGGACGTCACCGCTCGGTCTATCTCGCCGAAAAACTCGCGCGATATTTCGAACATCAGCAGCAAGTACTGGTGCGCCACCGTGAACTGGCATGAATCCACCCGCGCGGTCATCCTGCCGCACATCAAGCCCGGCGACTGGCTGACGCTTATATTGTGCAGTATTGGTGTGGTAATGCTCACGCTCAGACTGTGGAGCGGGGACATGGCCGACAAGGCCATCATCCGCGGCGGCGGCAAGATATTTCGCGAGGTTCCGTTGTCGCGCGATCAGCAGATCGAAGTCCCCGGCCCGCTGGGCATCAGCATCATCAGCATCAAGCAGCGCAAAGCACGCATCGCCTCCGACCCCAGCCCCCGCCAATACTGCGTGCGCCAGGGCTGGCTGCAACAGGCGGGGGAGATCGCCCTGTGCCTGCCCAATCAGGTGAGCGTCGAGCTGGTGGGCAGCAGGAGAATGTATGACAGCCTCAATTATTAAAATCAGGACTGAGGATTGAGGACTAAGGTCTGAGGAAAAGCAGAGCAACGGGTTCTACTCAGTCCTCAGTCCTCAGTTTTCGCCGCTCAGTCCTTCAAATTATTATGCCCACTTCAACCCTCAAACTAGACACAACGGCAGAAGACCACCACATCGCGCGCATGGCGGCGGTGGCGCTGGGTCTGACGATACTGGAGAGCGCCATTCCCTCGCCGCTCCCGGGCGTCAAACCGGGGCTGGCCAACATCGTCACGCTGATCGTGCTGGCGCGTTACGGCTGGCGCGTAGCGGCGTGGGTATCGCTGTTGCGCGTGGTGGCGGGCAGCCTGCTGTTCGGCAATTTCCTGACGCCGGGATTTTTTCTCAGCCTGTCCGGCGCAACGCTCAGCCTGCTCGTGCTGGCCTTTGCGCAACACCTGCCGGCACGCTGGTTCGGCCCGGTCAGCCACAGCGTCTACGCCGCCTTTGCGCACATCACCGGACAGATGCTGGTGGTATACCTGTGGCTGATCCCCCATGCCGGCATCGCCGGGCTGATTCCCGTCTTTGCCGCTGCCGCGCTGATATTCGGCACTGTAAACGGATTGATCGCAGCGCGATTCATGGATTCAAAAAACGAAAACTTGTCCACGAAAATCACGAAAGACACGAAAAACATCGTGCTGTAAATTGGCACCTTTTGCTTTATTTCGTGATTTTCGTGTTTTTCGTGGACAGTAGTTTTTTCAAGGATAATCATGCTATCTGACCAACGAGCGATCCACTCATGAAAACCATCACCCTTGCCTTCACCGGCGCATCCGGATTGCCTTACGGCATACGCCTGCTGGAATGCCTGCTGCAAAGCGGCCAGCGCGTGCATCTGGTCTATACGCAAGCCGCGCAGATCGTCGCCAAACAGGAACTGGATTTCACGCTGCCGAATCGCCCGCAGGATGCGGAGCAGATGTTTGCAACACGCCTCGGAAAATTCAGCGGCGAGCTGAAAGCATTCGGCATCCAGGACTGGTACGCGCCCATGGCTTCCGGCTCCAACCCCGGCGATGCGATGGTGGTCTGTCCCTGCACCATGGGCACGCTGGGCAAGATCGCGGGCGGGATCAGTGATGATTTAATTGCGCGTGCCGCCGACGTGATGCTCAAGGAAAAGCGCACGCTGATTTTAGTGCCACGCGAGATGCCGTTTTCCGCGATCCATCTGGAGAACATGCTCAAGCTGTCGCACGCCGGTGCGGTTATCATGCCGCCCAATCCGGGTTTCTATCACCATCCGCAGAGCGTGGCGGATATTGTGGATTTTGTTGTGGCGCGGATACTCGATCATCTTGGGGTGAAGCAAGAGTTGATGAAGAAGTGGGGCGAAGAGTAGGGAGGCCGTTCGTGCTGAGCCTGTCGAAGCATGAGTGGCCAAAAACAAATCAACACCGCCGGGGGTAGCCCGGCGGCTAGTCACTTTTCTTGTCTTGCCAAGAAAAGCAACCAAAAGAAATCGCCCCCGGTTTGCCGCCCCTGCGGGGTACCCTGCGTTGCTCGACTGGTCAGGCGACTGCGGAACTCGCACTGCGTGCTCAAACAGTCCTGGTGAATAAATAGGGACGTACCACGTTTTCCTGCCGTCTTCTAACCGCCCCTCTTCACCCACACCCTCCACTCTGTACAAACTATGCACAGCAATTTGTATTAGAATGTTTCCGTCCAATCCAAAGAAGCAGTCCATGTTGACCGAAAAAATCATTCGTGAAGCCGTTGCGCGCATGGTGGCTGTTGCCCATCCAAGCAAGGTCATCATGTTTGGCTCATACGCTCGCAATGAAGCAAAAGACGATTCCGATCTTGATCTGATGGTAATCGAACCGTACGTCGAAAATGCAGGGGAAGAGATGGTGCGCCTGCGTAATGCAGTCGGACACATTGGCATCGGTGTGGATGTGCTGGTCTATTCTGATGAAGAAGCCGCCCGCCGCAGCGTGATACCGGGCACGTTGTTGTTTTGGGCACACAAGGAAGGCCGTATTCTGTATGAATCCGGCCATTGATGAAGCCAGACGCTATCTCGCTTTGGCCGCTGATGATGCAGTTGCCTTTCGAGGCATGCTTTCCGTACCGGAAATCAAATTTCGTCTGGCCTGTTTTCATGCCCAACAATCGGTAGAAAAATCGCTCAAGGCAGTGTTGGTGCTGCATGGCATTGAGCAGCGGCGAACGCACGACCTCAATTTGCTGGCGCAACTGTTGGTCGATCAAGACATCAAGCCGCCCTATTCGCCGGAAGAGTTGACCCGCCTCAATCCCTTTGCAGTCACTTTTCGATACGACGATTGCGACATTCCTCTCATCACCGCTACAGAAGTGGACAACATCGTTACCCGCATCCATCGCTGGGCAACCGATCTCGTGCGCTAAATATTCTCCAGAAGTTTTCTGACCGGCGTCGGTATCGCCGCCCCCAACGCCTCTTCCACGTCCAGCCACACACTCCCCGGTTGCGCGGCTCGCACAGGCTTGCGCGAGAGCTGAATCTTCAGCGGCGTGATGTGCAGCTTGAAATGAGTGAAGGTGTGGCTGAATGTCGCCAGCCTTTCTCCATGACTCGCTTCCATTCCGTTTCGCATGAACCAATCCTTCGCCGCAGCCTCATCATCAAACTGCGGCGGGCACCACAACCCGCCCCAGATGCCGCTACCGGGTCGCTTCTCCAGCAGGATATCGTTGCCGTGCATCAGCAACAGGAAGATGGCATGCCGTTCCGGCACGGCCTTCTTCGGGCGCGGTGCGGGCAATTCATTGACGCGACCGGTGTTGAGCGCAACGCAATCACTGCGCACCGGGCAGTCACCGCACTTCGGCTTGCTGCGAGTGCACAGCGTTGCGCCTAGGTCCATCTGCGCTTGTATGTAGGTGGCAACATCGTTACCCCCTCCCCTTCCCCGGTGGGAGAGGGAGCAGGGCTTCGGCCTGTTGCCAGAGCCGAGTTTCCACTGTTTTTCGGCTTGGTGATCCAGATATGCCGCAGTAACGCGCCAGCACGCGCTTGACGTTGCCATCCAGTATCGCGCGGCGTTCGTGGTAGGCCAGCGCGCAGATCGCGGCGGCGGTGGAACGGCCGATGCCGGGCAATTCGAGGATATGCTCGAACTGGCGCGGATACTCGACCATCTGGGAATTCCGCAGACGTTAACGGAACCCTGGGGAAACCCCAAATGAATGCATGCGGCCGCCGGACTTCTCCCGAAGTATGCCGTGATGGCCCGATGCGATGACGATTCTTTTCACATATATCCGCGACCCAGCTCCAGCCAGTAAATGACAAACACGAACAGGAATACCACAAATTCCAGAGCGGTGGTCCAGATGAGCAGGCGGGAGATGCGCCGGTGGCGCGGCGCCATTCCAGCCCAGAATGAATCCTGAAACCAGCCAAAGAAGGGTAGCCATCCCCACCGCGCGCATCGAGCGAAGTAATTGTGTATGGCCGCGCCCCACGGCACCAGCGACTTGTCCACCTCGTTCAGGCGCGCCTCGCGCTCTGCCGGGCTGATCCCGGACGGATATATCTCCTTTACGGTCAGCCGGCAGGAATCCGGAGTAATGCTCTCGACAAGAAAAATAGTGTTCTGTTTAAGCCCCCTGTCATAGCTCAATGAGTACGATATACCCGGCTGAACATCACTGACACTCAGGGTCATCGTCTGCGCCATGCCATTCATCTCATTTAATGAATCGAGGCGGATCTTCTTGCCCGGATATATCCTTCCGGGCGCATCTTCCTGCCATGATTTGATTTCAAGGTAGGGATTGAGCCGGAAAAGAAATTCAGTTCGCTGGATAAATGAGTAGGCATCGCCTTGCGAAAGCGGCAAATCTACGGCTACCGAGGCAGAATCCTCCCCGGCCTGTGCAGCCTTTTCGTTCATCATGACGCGGCTCGTGCCGCGATCAACAGCGGCACATGCAAGCCGCGCGCAAGTTTTTCCAGGTCCATGCGCGAACGGTAGCCCAGCGTGCCCTTGGGACGCGGCGGGCCGATCACAACCAGGGATGCTTTTTCCTGCACTGCCGTCTCCAGCAGGCAAGCCGCAGGGTCGCCCTGACGCATGACAGGCTTGCAGGCGAAGCCGCGTTCGGCACAACGGCCTTCAAGCGCGCGCAACTGCTTCCTGACATCCGCCTCCAGCATGCCTTCAACGTAGTCTCCGAAGGCATCACGGGTGGATGCGTTATTCAGCCAGTCGTCCCCCTGCATGCCATCCCAGAAATCCGGCACGACCAGCAGATGCACGATCCGGGTCAATCCGGGAGTGGCGATATCCAGGGCCAGCGCCTCGGCCAGCAATGCCCCGGCGGTGCCGTGATGCGCCAACAACAGTGTTTGAGTATTTAACATTCAAGTGATCACAAAAAAAACGCGGGAGTCCCGTTCACACGGAACTCCCGCGCATAGCAGTCAAGCGTTTAGCTGGTCGTAAACAATACACCGAATGCAATGATGAATGCAAAGATCAGCGCGGTGAAGTCCTCACGCCGGTCGCTTACGAAAATCGACAGGCTGGTGCCGCGTTCAAATTTTTGTTCTGCCATGATAGCCTCCTGTTAAATGAACTCTTTGACGAACATCAGCACCACGATCAGCGAGCCTACAGCCTTCGCCGTGCCCACTATGCCTCCGATGACCAGCGGAGCGCCGCCCGCCTGCTTGAGCGCCTTGCCGGTGATCTGCATGCCCAGGCCGATGAGACCGAAAGCGAACAGCCATGCGATCCAGTCGCGGTATGCCTTGATGGTCTTGGAATCGTGCGTCGCCGCCTTGCCCGCCTTGTCGATGGAGCCTGCGGTCAGTGCGTCCAGCCCCTCCATCTTGGCCACGGATTTCAGAATCTCATTCTGTTGCCGACTCATCATTTTCTTGTTGGCGGCCAGATCGCTCAGGGACTGGTAGACCTCTTCCGGCGTCACCTTGTGATGCTCGAGAACGACGTTTTTATCCAACAGATACTTGCTCAGCGCCTGGGCGCCTTCCCCCTCGCGCAGGCGCGTCAGTTCGCCTTCGATCGCGCGCGCTTCCTTGCCCTTGAGCAGCTTGTCTTCCTTGACTTCCGCGCTGCTGAAGTATTTGCCCTGATAGTGGCCTGCCGGCGCAAAAGTGCCGGCGGAACTCAGGGCGAACATGGCGATGAAGCCCAGCACGAATACCGGGAATTTGGCGACCACCACATGGACGAGATTGACCTTTTGCGCGCCTTCTTCATGCTTGACATACCATGCGGCCAGCCAGAGCACGATGATGGGCAGGAACAGCACGCGGGTGATGTTGAAAATCTCCGCCACCTTCAGCGTTTCGATGTTGGTCGGATCGAACGCCAGGGCTGCTCCCGCGACCTGCGCCGAGTTCAGGATACCCGTGCCGGCCCATGCGCCGAATTGCACCGGACCCATGCCGAGTATGTGCCCGACGGTCGGGAACAGGAACATGCAGCCCACGCCCCAGATCAGGATGGTGCCGATGGTATAGGCGATCTCTTCGGCCTTGGCCTGCACCACAGGAGAGGCCGCTACGGTAGCCGACACGCCGCACACGCCCATGCCCGCGGAGAGCACCGCCGTCATGGAATTAGGCGTACCCATGCGTTTCCCCATGAACAGCACGACGCCGACCGAACCCAGCACGAAGATGCCGATCATGACCACCGACAGCCCGCCCAGTTGCGCCAGTTCCGCCGCGCTGTACAGGGTACCGAGCAGAATCACGCCGGTCTTGAGAAAGAAGCGCGCGGTGCGCACGCCGTTGGCGGCCCAGGCCGGGATCTTGAGCACGTTGACGACGATCATGCCGATGACGATGCCGATCACCACATAGTTCAGGTTGAATATCTTGGCGAAGTCCCAGGTCAGGATGCCCGCTGCTTTCACCGCCTTGCCCCAGTTGCCGAAGATGGGATCCAGACCCCATCTGACGACAAAGGCAATCAGCAGAATAAAAGCGATGCCCGGCACCACCGAAACCAAGTAGTCAAGGTTGCCCTGCTGGGGTTTCCATGCCAGCGTGAACAGGCCGATCAGGACAAAAAAGCCGCCAAAAATAAACGACAATTGCGCCTGCTTGGCTTTTGCATGATCGAACTTCGAGGCCGGCATTTTCATGTCCGGCGCGGGCTTGTTCTCGGCAGCCGCTATTTCGGTGGCCACGCGCAATTCCGCGTCGTATTTTTCCTTGACCTTCATGTGGTCGCTGTGGGCACTCTTTTGCAGATAGGACTGCATGCCGTCGATGGCGCCCGAATTGTTGAGTCCGCCCCACACCAGCATGAGTATGCCGATGATCAGCAGCGCTGATGACTTGACTGTATAAATCATTATGTTCCCCCCTCTTAAGTTGCCCTGGCTTGTTTTAATTCAAATGAGGCGGTTACTCGGTGGGCAGCTTGCGCGCTTTCCAGTCGGGGTAGCCGTTGCGATACCAGTTGACGTTCTTGTAGCCGTTCTTGGCGAGAGTGACCGCTGCCTTGTAGGACTTGAAGCAGGTGCCGGAATTGCAGAACACCACAATAGCGGCATTTTTGTCGCTGAGCTTGCTCATATCAAACTTGTCCATGCTGCCGTCAAAATCGGCGGCTTTGGCGCTTTTTTCCGGATCATAGGGAACGGATATCGCGCCCTTGATGGTGCCCTCTCCATATTCGGAAGCCTTGCGCGTATCGACGATGATGGCGCCTTTCGCCTGCAATTCCTGAACTTGACTGGCTTCTACCATATTGACGCCGGCAGGGGCAGCAGAAGGTGTTTCCGCAGCATATGAAGTTCCTGACGCAGCAATGAAACCCAGAGTGACAAAAGCGATAGAAAACTGTTTTAAGCTTTTCATAATCTATTTCTCCTCAGATGATTGATATTGTTGGTATTAAAAATGGCGTCTGATTCAGTTGCCATCTCGCAAGAACAGCGAGAATCCGTGAGCGGTTCATAAGCAGTGACTCATATTTACTACTCCTGAACTTGCGCGATACTAAAACAATAAGTGCCGGGTCACGATAACCCTTACGGGTTACAGGTCAATAACCCATTACGGTTACAATCTACTCCTGAAAAACGCAATCAGCCAGGTTCAGCGCCGCCAACCGGCGCGCGATCTGCCTGCGGCTGGGGCACGGATGATGCCGGCGCTTTTCTGAGAATAGTGTTCTCCTGTATGACCATGATCGGGCATTTGATGGTGGTAATCACCTTGTAGGCCGTGCTGCCAAGAACGAAGCGGCTCAGCGCGTTGAGCCTGCGCGCGCCGACCACCAGCAGGTCGGCGTCGAGGTCGGTGACGCAACTGGAAATGGCATCGGCAGGTTCGCCGCTGCGGATATTGACGCCTATCGGCAGATCGTCTCTGGCAAAGTCCGCGATGATGCGCGTCATCGCCTCGCGTGTCTCCTGGTATGCCGCATTGCGTTCCTTGCGCTCACGCTCGGTTGATGCAATCGCCACGTTGTGCTCGCGCAGCACGGTTAGCACGGTGATGATCGACGGTTGCAGCCCTGCCTGGCGGACGGCCTCTGCAAGAATCTTGCGGTTCAGCAAAGCAACGCGCGCCCTGCTGTCATTATCCAGAGCGGCCACGATGCGGTAGCGCGGCGTCCGCAGCGCCAGATGCCCGGCGATCCATGCCTTTATCTCGTCGAGTTTGCCGCCCTCGGCGGATCGGATGGCACTCAGGAATTGGCCGGTCAGACGTGCCAGCATCTTGCTGCCGCGCATGGCCGGCACCGGTGCACGGGCGGCAATGGCCGGCGGCGCTGTAGCCGCTGCAGCAGCCGACTCGATCTGCTCCAGCGCCATATAGAGGGCGTCCATGCCGGCAAATCGGCGATCCGGCAGATTCTGCAGGCAGATCATCACCAGTGCGGCGAAACCCTCGCTCAGTTCCGGCCTGTAGCGGCGCGGCGATACCGCGTCGCCCTTGATGCGATTGATTACGCCGAGTTCGCTGTGCGCGTCGGGGAAGGGCAGCTTGGACGTGGTCATCTCATAGAGCATGGTGCCTATCGAGAATATATCGCTGCGTGGCTCGTCGCGCACGCCAAAAAACTGCTCGGGCGCAATGTAGGCCGGCGTGCCCTTGGGTTCCTGGAAAGACTCGTAGATAAGGTCGGGCAAATCGAGATGGTTGGACAGGCCAAAGTCGATAAGCCGCACCTCGTCATCAGGTGTGATCATGATATTGGACAGCTTGACGTCCAGATGCACGATGCGGCGGCGGTGCAGATCGGCCAGGGCATGCACAATCTTCTTTGCCATGGCAATCGCCTCTGACTCGCTGAGGCAACCCCTTGCGCAAAGGTGTGTCCAGAGATTGGCGCCCGGTATGTAATCCATCACCAGGTAGCGGCATTCGCCGCCGCTCTGTGACACGGGCATATGGGCGTACGGAAAATCCTCAAGATAATGCGCGAGCCGCAACTCGTTCTCGAAGGCAATCATGGCCACCGGATCAGCATCAAGCGTGCGGTGCGGCACCTTGAGCACGCGTTGCCGGCCATTCTCGTCGTGCGCAAGAAAGAGCCGCGCCATGCCGCCTTCACCGATCTGCTTTTCGATGGTGAAGCCGTCAAATTTGCTGCCCGGTTCAAGCGCCGGAAGCTGTCCGGCTGTGTCAGTCATGGAAATTTTCCTCGCTATCGCAAGTGTACAGATTTATCCTTAAAACATCAGTTCAAGCCACAGAGTTCACAGAGAACACAGAGAATGTCAGGGATTATCCGCCTTTCGTGCGCTCACCAAAAAGGTGAATGGACTTCTCGCCATTACCGTTCATGCCTCTGAACAATTCGCAGCATGACGCATCACCGTGTCGCTTCCCCCTTTGAAAAAGGGGGATCGAGGGGGATTTACATATTCGGCGCGTCTCAAATCCCCCCTACCCCCTTTTGCACCCGTAAAGGGTACGCCGGTGGGTACCCCGCTGCTACGCAGCGACCCTTCCGCAGTCAAAGGGGGGGGAACAACAGCGTCCTGAAAATCGTTAAGATGCATATTACCGTTTGATTTTACTCTGTGAACTCTGTGTTCTCTGATATAACTACTAGCCATTCGACTAAGCTGGCAAAAGACGCCAGCCAAGTCGCTGGTTATGTGGCTAAATGCTTTTTCCAGGTTTATTGATGACTGCGCGGCGAACGTACCACGGTCACGGTGCAGGGCGCCTCGGCCACCACCCGCGCGGAAACACTGCCCAGTATCCGGCGCAACGCAGAGCTGCCGCGCGCGCCCATGATGATCTGGTCCACATGATTCTGGCGCGCATATTCCACCAGGGTGGCGGCAGCGTCCGTTCCTTCCAGCACATGGAAGCGCAAACGATGAGCCGGGAGACGCAGTTCGGCAGCCCAGTGGTGCAGCTCCACCAGCCGCTGGGTATACAGGCTGTTGGCCAGTTCATGGCCGGTCTCCTGCTCGGTCGAGATGTCCGGCTCAAGCACGGTCACGCACATAATCCGGCAATTGGCGTCAGCGGCAGTGGCTTGGCGTACTGCCGCCAGTATCTCCCGGCGCAATGCCTCCTGGCCGGAACCGGGGTCAATCGCCACCAGAATCTGGGGCGCCTGCGCAAGATGCGTTGTGGGAGCGGCGTTCGTACCGGGTTTTGTCCGCAAGCTCCGCCACCAGCGCCGGGCAATGACCGGCAACCCTGCACGCTTGAGCCGTGCAGCCCGCCCGGACAGCGGCACATCATCCGGGTGGGTGAGGTCGAAGGCAATTTGCGCCGCAGTCGCATAGCGCTTCCCCGCCTCGATTTCCAGGCAATGCAGAATGATTTCCTGCATCCATTCCGGCAAGCCGGGCGCCCAGACCCGGGGCGGCACCGGATCCAGAAAAAGGCGGCGGCGGAATCCGCCCAGCGTGGTGGGCTCCCCGAAAGGCAACTGTCCGGTGCAAAGCTGGTACAGGATTACCCCGATCGCAAACAAATCGCTGCGCGGGTTGTCGCGATTTCCTTTGACCTGCTCCGGCGAGATATACGCGGCAGTGCCCACCGGCCTGTGGAACTCCTCCTCCACCAGGTCGGGAAAATGACCGTGACGCGCCAGGCCGAAATCGACCAGCACCGCGCGCCCGTCCGGCCGGTAAATCACGTTGGCGGGCTTGATATCCAGATGGATTACCTCCTGCCGGTGCAGGTCGTGCACCGCAGTCGCCAGCGCCGCGACTAGGCGCGCCGCTTCTTCTGCCGGAATCGGCGCACGCTCGGCATATTCGTGCAACGACCTGCCCTCGACATATTCCATCACCAGGTAGGGCGTATCTTCCAGGCTGCCCTTGGTCACCCAGCGCGGCACATGCGGGCCGGTCAGCGTCTCCAGAATCATCTGCTCCACCTCGAAACCGACATAACAACTGGGATGGCTGCCGAACTCCAGTCGAGGCACCTTCATCAGCATGGGGAACCCGCCACCCTCGCGTTCCACACGGTAAAGGACAGCCATCCCGCCTTCATGGATTTTCTCGCCGACACGGAAACCATCGACTTCACTGCCAGGGTGTAAATTCGTCAGGTCCATACAATCAGTTTCCTGTCTCCAGCCGGCGCGCCAGCCTTTCGGGCAAACCGGCGGCGCGGACTTTGCGGGCGGCGCTCAAATAATCGTATGGAACCCGGAAAAAAGTCAGGGATTCGCGTTGCTGATCGTGAAGCAGGTACGCTGCTGCGGTATTCCCGTCGCGCGGCTGTCCCACCGATCCCGCGATGGCAAGCCACCGGCGGTGCGGCGAAACCGGAATCGCCGCGCCAATAACCGGGTTGAAAACCTGCGCCGCGCCGTGCCCGGAAGTATAGTACAGGCATTGATGATGCACGTGCCCGGCAAATGTAAGAGGGGCGCCGGATGCATCCATGCATTTCGCGGCAGCAACCGCATTGTCTATGTAAATCCAGCGACCGGGGGAAGCAGCGCTTGCATGGACATAAAATGCATTGCCCCTGCTCGCTGTCATCGGCAAGGCCCGGATAAAATCGCGCTCCGGTTGCCGCAACTGTTTCCGTGTCCAGTAAACCACTTCGCGCGCAAAAGGCTCCATGCTCTCACACAATCCACCCAGTATCGCCTCCTCATGGTTGCCCAGCACCGCAACGGCGCCGTCGCCCACCATCGGCGCAATCACTCCGATGCAGGCCAGCGGGTCCGCGCCATAGCCCAGCAAGTCACCGAGAAAGACATATTGCTCCGCCCCATGCCGGCGGGCATGCGCGAGGCAGGCGAGCAATGCCTCAATGTTACTGTGAATATCGGACAAAACAGCTATTTTCATGACAGCGCCACTATTCAGTATCCTTAAATTCAAGCCCGCGTAGGATGGGTTGAGCGCAGCGATACCCATCAATCCAAACCTTGCCGCTCACCACATTCTAAATCCACCCCCGCATCGCCCGCCCAATCCATCGGCAATATACCGGCTTGCACGTAACGATGGAATGATGAATGCGGCCAATCTGCAACACGCGACACCAACCCGTGCTTGACCGGATTGATGTGTATGTAATCAACGTGCCGTGCAAAATCCGCTTCGTCACGGATGAGATGCTCCCAATATCGCCGTTGCCAGATAGCACGCTCGCCTTTGCGTTGCCGGCTATCTGAGCGGAATTCGCCATGCGGCAATCCGCGCGAAAAGAACGTTTTGATTAGCCTCCAGCGCAGCGCGAAATCACTGTTTCCGGCAGGCAACGTCCAGATGGCGTGCATGTGTTCCGGCAAAACCACGATGGCGTCCACAATAAAGGGATGTCGCTCACGGGTATATTCAAAAGCGCTGCGCAACAATGCGATGTGATCGGTTAGTAAGGATTGCGAGCGGTCGGCAAGATTCACCGTGAAG
>JANLIB010000027.1 GCA_024653675.1 Gallionella sp.
TGCCGACGCGGACGTCGGCGCTCCCGGTGCTGTTCCAAAGGGTCGGCTGGCTGATCTCTCTGATCTCTGGATACTTCCACATCAGTTTGAATCGCACCCTTAGGATGGGGGTTTCTGCCGGAATGACGGAGTGGCAGGTATAATCCGTTTCTTTTTAACAAGCGACAAAATAATGGAAGCCGAACAACTCAACGCCCTCTCCAACCAGTTGCAGGATTTAGCTGCACGCAGCGCAGAACTACGGAGGTATCTTTGACTTCGATACCAAGCAGGAACGCTTAGTCGAAGTCAGCCAGCTCGCCGAAGATCCCGCCATGTGGCAGGATGCCAAGCGCGCGCAGGAGCTGGGGCGCGAGCGCAAGATGCTGGAAGGCGTGGTGCTCGGCCTCAAACAAATCCGGCAAGATATTTCCGATGCCGCCGAGCTGTTCGAGATGGCAAAGGCGGAAAACGACGATGCCAGTCTGCAAGGCACTGCCGCCGATATTCAAGACATCGAGAAGCGCATCGCGGATATGGAATTCCGCCGCATGTTCTCGCACCCGATGGACCCGAACAACTGCTTCGTCGACATCCAGTCCGGTTCCGGCGGCACCGAGGCGCAGGACTGGGCCTCGATGCTATTGCGCATGTATCTGCGCTACTGCGAACGCAAAGGCTTCAAGGTCGAAGTGCTGGAACAATCCGACGGCGAAGTCGCGGGCATCAAGGGCGCCTCTCTCAAGGTGATCGGCGATTATGCCTACGGGCATCTGCGCACCGAGACCGGCGTGCACCGGCTGGTGCGCAAATCACCGTTCGACTCCGGCAACCGCCGCCACACTTCGTTCTCCAGCGTGTTCGTCTATCCCGAAGTGGATGAGTCCATCGAGGTCGAGATCAATCCCGCCGATCTGCGCGTGGACACCTACCGCGCCTCGGGTGCGGGCGGCCAGCACATCAACAAGACCGACTCGGCGGTGCGCATCACCCACCTCCCGACCAACATCGTCGTGCAATGCCAGAGCGACCGCTCGCAACACCGCAACCGCGCCGAAGCGATGGCGATGCTGAAGTCGCGCCTGTATGAAGAAGAGCTGCGCAAGCGCAATGAAGAGAAGCAGGCGATGGAAGACGGCAAGACCGACATTGGCTGGGGCCACCAGATCCGCTCCTACGTGCTGGATCAATCACGCATCAAGGACCTGCGCACCAATCACGAAGTCGGCAACACGCAGGCCGTGCTGGATGGCGATTTGGACGATTTCATCTCGGCCAGTTTGAAACAAGGGGTGTAGCCCCTTGCCGCTCACGTACCCGTTCATGATCGCATAGAGGCTCTTGCACCCTGGGGGTGTAAGCATGTCGAACCACCAGCTCTGTAGCCCGGTATATACCCGACGACGTATCCCGGCAGGCAAAGCCTGCACTGCTGCTTTCGTAATTGACGCGCCGCCTGAATTTCAATAAAGTAGTGCCCAACACTACATCAAGGGAAGCGCCATGAAAACAGTCACAGCAGCCGATGCCAACCGCCAGTTCTCCAGCGTGTTGCGCGAAGTCGCGCACGGCGAAACCGTCACCGTCACATCACGGGGCAAACCCGTGGCGACCATCAGACCTGCCCAGGCTGCCAACGCCCAACGCAATGCCGCAAAAAAAACCTTGCTGGCAAGGCTGCACAAGCAGGCCGCGACAGGCGCGCGGAACTGGAGCCGTGACGAACTATACGAAGGCTGAGCATGAGAGTCGCGCTGGACACCAACATCCTCGCCTATGCCGAAGGGTTGGGCGACAAGGCCAGATGTAAAATGGCACGCGAGCTTGTTGAGCGGCTGCCCGTGGAATCGGTTCTGCTTCCGGCACAAACACTGGGAGAACTTTACCGTGTTCTCACCTCCAAGGCCAAACGCAAAGCCTCCCCGGTGCGCAATGCGATCCTGGGATGGGCGGACAGTTTCGAGGTAGCGAATTCAACCTGGACTGCTTTCCAATCCGCGCTCGACCTCGCCGCCGGCCACCAACTGCAAATATGGGACGCGCTCATCCTCGCCGTGGCTGCCGAGAACCGCTGCCGGATGCTGCTCAGTGAAGACATGCAGGACGGCTTCACTTGGCGCGGCGTAACAGTATTGAACCCTTTTACATCGCCCGATCAACCCTTGCTGGCAAGCGCATGCATGATTACTGCGCCCGCCAAAGGTAAACAGCGCAACCTGCAAGATTTCAAAACGGCATCCGCTGTTGCCAGAAAAAAACCGAAGTAACCGGGAGATCGAGCGGGCGAATGTGGTGGTGCAGGTGGAAGACAAATGAAGCCAAGCGAGGAAAAATGTCCTATCGGTTTTGCGCCATGGAAAGAAATGTGATGCTGACCCTGTTAGCTCCTAAAAAGTATTGCGAACCCGACCCCAATAATTCCGACCCCAATAATTCTCAATTTGCATGAGTCAACAATGGCACTGAACCTCAAGGTACTTTCTCAACGCCTTCGCCAAGCTCGAGAAGTACTTGGCTATTCGGTCGAGGATGTCTGCAAAAATATCGGGATTGATCCCGCTCGCTTATTGGGTATCGAATTGGCGAAACAGAAGCCTTCAGGGGATGAAGTGCTGATTCTAGCGAGTTTTTACGACTGCGATTTTCGGGCTTTCTTGGATGAAACACTGCCATCTCCCGTTGAGACATCTGACATTTTATTTCGGCGATTTGGCAAAGCGTTTACGGCGAATGATCGACGAGCTATTCAACAATTTCTGCATCTCTGTGTAATCGAAATGGAGTTGGAAAATGCTCTAAATGAGCAGAAAAAATCATTCTCACTCAAACCATCTGGAACACACTACAAAACACATGGCCTACAGGCGGCAGAGGCTTTGCGCTCCCAGTTAGGTTATCGTGATATTGAAGCACCGAGGGATATTTACGCGGATTTTCGCTCTATTGGGATACACATTTTTCGCCGAAGGCTATCCAACGCTGAGATTTCTGGGCTTTATGTTGAACACCCTGTTGCAGGGCATTGTGTCTTAGTTAACTATGACGAAGACATTTATCGACAACGTTTTTCAGTCGCGCACGAAGTCGCGCATGCAATCTTCGATTCAGCAGAAGGTGTCGCGGTAACGTATCAGGCTTCAAGCTCGAAATACAACAAGAACGACTATCAGGAAATTAGAGCAAATAGCTTTGCATCTTGCTATCTGATGCCGCCTTCTATGTTGAACAAATTACCCCGGATTGATCGATCCTCAGCTCAACATTGGGCGCAACAGTTCAGAGTTAGTACAGCTGCATTGGCAAAAGCATTAAAAGATGCCGGACTTGTTGATGAGAGTGGAGCGCGGGCTATTCGTTCGGTTCGCGTATCTGCGGACAATAAAATCGACCCAGAAGCGCCGCTGAGTCTTTCTGCTCTTCAGCGTGATAAACGGTTGGCGTTATTAGAGCATGGATTGTCTGACTACTACGTAGGCCTATGCCTTGAAGCGCATTATCGAAACTTGATTAGTACGGGCCGGCTGACTGAAGCTCTCGGAGTTGATGCTGCGGAACTGAGTGAGGTGGCGACGCTGTACGGAAGGACGATAGGTTATGGCGCTTGACCCACGGAAGTTCCATCACATGTTGGTAACGGACACCTGCGCTGTATGGAATATGTTGTCCTCTCGAAAATTATTTCTCTCAGCTTGCTCCGCGAAGCTGTATTTTTGCATCACACCAATGGTGCTGTATGAATGTCTGCACAAACCACGTAAAACTGTGACACCTGAGCAGAAGGAGTTAATCAAGCGGTTCATGTCCGCGCGCATAGGAAATGCATTCCCTACCCAAGCATGTGAGTTAGATGATCTGCTAGTCGTGAGCCGCGGCGCACCAGTTGGACTCGGTAGCGGTGAACTGTCTTGTATCGCAACTGCATATAAGCTGACGACAATTGGGGTAATGACGGACGAGAGACAAGCTCGCCTTTATGCTGAGCAATCGTTGAGCCTTATTGTTGAGACCACCCCCAAGCTCTATGCTTGGCTGCATTACAATCGGCATCTTTCTGACGGCGATCATGGAGAGATAATTGCTGAACACGAAAAGTATGAACGGCGGCCACTCACTAAGTTTTTGAATGAAGCATACGAAGCTGCCTTGCAGCATAGGCTCATCAATCAAGAGAGCTAAAGCAGGATAATCAGAAACTAATAGGGGCTGCATCACAATAGTTCTGCCAAGTGATATACACACCATGAAGTATCGGAGCCGAATTCTCTCGATAATATCGAACCCGGCACACTGGACTGTCACATGATGAAAGTGGATTTAAAGAAAATAGTCGAAGGCATAGAATTTCAGGGCGATGAATCACGGTCGTACCTGAAAATATCTTCCGGTAAGGTTGTTCTGTTTACGGACGAGGCGATTGTCGCTGCCGAAAGCGATGATGATTTGTCGGAACATGCGGAATGGTTCAGAGAGGCCATCGAGCAGGCCAGAGAGTTCATCAATAATGAAGAGGATTACATTTCGCTGCCGTCGAAACACGAATTTCACGAATACAGCGTAATGGAGGAATTCATAAGTTCATTGCCAATAGAAGAGCAAAGAGATGAGCTGCTGTCCTTGATAAAGGGCAAAGGCGCTTTTGCCAGATTCAAACATGGGCTGGAGCGCTTCCTGTTGCAGGAAAGATGGTATCAATATAGAGATCAGGCGCTAGCCGAGTTGGCTAAAGGCTGGTGCCGGGATAATGGCATCGAGTTCCAATAAATTATTGAGTGCCATGAGGGTTAGGTTCAATTTAAATTCTCTATGGTGACTTCCTGTTGCCTTGCATCTTGCACGCACCGACTTTTGCAGCGCCTTCCTGAGTTTCGACCAGCGCCTTAAAAAAATGCGCGTAAAATAGGGTCAGGTTGAATTATTTTTTCAACCGTTTAATCACCCCTCCCGCTTAAGCTCCGATACTCGCCAATGCCCTTATTGACATCAGAACGTTCGTTCTCTAGGATGCGCGATTGCCGTGTAACCAACCGGTGACACAAGTCGCCGGTTGAAATAGCCCCGGCATCGATGAACAAGGAGTCCTGACCATGCAACCCCAGCCCGCCATTTTCGAAGAGCATGAAATCCGCCGCGTGTATGACGAGGCCACGGAAACGTGGTGGTTTTCGGTGGTGGATATTGTGCAGGTGTTGACACAACAACCGGATTTCCAGACCGCCAGAAAATACTGGAACAAGCTGAAAGAGCGGCTGGACAAGGAAGGCAGTCAACTGGTGACAAATTGTCACCAGTTGAAAATGACCGCCGAGGACGGCAAACAGCGGATTACCGATGTGGCGACCGCCGAAACACTGCTGCGATTGGTGCAATCCGTACCCAGCCCGAAGGCCGAGCCGATCAAGCTTTGGCTGGCAAAGGTGGGCTATGAGCGGATGCAGGAGCTGGCCGACCCCGCCCGTTCGCTGGATCGCGCCCGCGAGACTTGGCAGAAGCACGGGCGCAGCGATAAGTGGATACAGCAGCGCATGACCGGGCAGGAGACGCGCAACAAGCTGACCGATTATTGGGCGAACCACGAGATCAAAGAGGGCGAGGAATACGCGATCCTCACCAATATCATTCATCAGGAGTGGGCCGAGGTGGATGTAAAGGCACACAAGGCGATGAAGGGTTTGAAGACGCAAAATCTGCGCGACCACATGAGCGAGGCGGAGCTGATATTCACCGCGCTGGCGGAATTGTCCACGCGCCAGATCGCCGAAAGCGTGGAGGCGACGGGCCTGAACGAGAATGAGGGTGCGGCAAAAACCGGTGGCGGTATCGCCAGGAAAGCGCGGCTGGAGCTGGAAGGCAAGACGGGAAAGAAGGTGGTATCGGCAGAGAATTACTTGCCGCCCGCCAAGAAGAAATTAGGGAAGAAATAAAAATGCAAAACCCTGATTGTTTTCCTGATCGCAAACTAACGAATCAATAGAATTCGTAGGGCTCAATTAATTTTATGGAAAGAATAGTCACTCTGTCCCCATGTTGACTGGTGTCGGAGTCTCATGGCACTCGGTTAAGCGATTTTTCACCAATTCGCCGCCGTTTCTGCGTCAGTTTGGTAGGTTGGGTTAGCGCAGCGTAACCCAACAATCTGCCTTGTTTTCTCAGTGTTGGGTTACGCAATAAAGCCGCTAACCCAACCTACACGTGCTGTTTTATGGGGGTGTAAACCCTTAACCGAGTGCCATGGGTGTCGGAGTCGAATTCTTTTGATAAAATCGAACCCGGCACACCGGACTGTATATGATGAAAGTGGATTTAAAGAAAATAATCGAAGGCATGGAATTTCAGGGTGATGAATCACAGTCGTACCTGAAAATATCTTCCGGTGAGGTTGTTCTGTTTACGGACGACGAGATTGCCGCTGCTGAAAGCGATGATGATTTGTCGGAACATGCGGAATGGTACAGAGAGGCCATCGAGCAGGCCAGAGAGTTCATCAGTAATGAAGAGGATTACATTCCGCTGCCGTCCAAATATGAATTTCACGAATACAGCGTAATGGAGGAATTTATTAGTTCATTGCCAATAGAAGAGCAAAGAGATGAGCTGCTGTCCTTGATAAAGGGCAAAGGCGCTTTTGCCAGATTCAAGCATGGGCTGGAGCGCTTCCTGTTGCAGGAAAAATGGTACCAATATAGAGATCAGGCGCTTGCCGAGTTAGCTAAAGGCTGGTGCCGGGATAATGGCATCGAGTTCCAATAACCTCCGGCAAAGCCGGGGGTTTACCTCAGTGAATCAAATAATCACTTTTTCTTCTCGCTGGTTGGCTTGCGTTTTGGCGCAGCGGGTTTGCGCTTCGGCGTTGCCGTGCCAGCACCGGCTTTGACGGATGCCGAATTGCGCTTGCTTGCGGACTTATTGATTTGGGCGGCCTTCTTCGCCGCAGCGGGTTTTTTAACTGCGGCAGACTTCTTGATGGCGGGTGCCTTCTTCGCCGTTGGCAGCTTTTCTTTCGCCGCAGCCAACTTGCCGCGCGCCGCTGGCGGAGATGCTTCGGCCATTTCGATACCAAATACATCCGCAAGCAGCGAAGCATCGAGCACTTTCGTGGGCGCCGGTGCCTTTTTATTTTTGGGCAGTGCCGCACCCGCTTGTGCGACAAGCTCTTTGGCATCCACACGGCGCAGACTGAACAGCAAGTCCGGCTGAGCATCCAGGCGCACGCCGATACCGTAAAGCACCGCAGCAACGTGCTTGCACATTGCAGCCCAGTCGGGGCAACTACAAGTGAAGCTGATTTCTTTCGGTGCGGGGAATAAACCCGTTTTCGGCGTGCAGATGCGCTCCATCACTGCGTTGGATAATTTCCCCTGCAACAATTCAACCAGCGTAGCTATCGATCCGGCACAGTCGGCGCTGATGGCCTGCCACTGGGGAGCTGGCACAGCAGCCACACTGACCGCAACTTTGTATACCCTCGAGCCCATTACCTGCGCCTGTATCACACCCTCGGCAACCTTGAGGTCGATTACCGATCCGTTGCGGACATAGGTTCTCCCGCGCGGCAAGCGGTTTTCGTAATCGCTATAACGCTCCAGATTGTCGCACCAAGCCTTGCCCCAGAAGGTCTTGGCGATGCTGCCGCGCCCGCCGATCACGGGAGTGAGCGTCACGCCTTTCTTCTGCATTTTGGCAGCGGCTTTTTCAGCCTGCTTGCGGCGTTCGGCGACCGGAACGTAGGGCTTCCATCCGAAATAACCCATTTCATATTCTCCTTGAAATTTAGAAAAAGCAGTGGTCCACGAAAAACACGAAAGGCACGAAATAAACCGACAACGTGTGCGGACTCATTCACATATTTGATAACGAGCTATGGACTTGGAGTTTCTTGAATTTTTTGCAAGCTTCCGCCTTGCGGCGAAATACCTGCTTACCCAATTTCGTGCCTTTCGTGTTTTTCGTGGATAATTAGTTTTTAGGTTTAATTTTCCTGCGCCGCATGTATATCCAGCGTGACGAGATCAAGCAATTCCTTGTCGCTCATTTCGGTCAGCATCAGCTCTGCCCCACCTTCAAGCACATCTTTTACCAGCCGTTGCTTCGATTCAATCAACTGGTCTATTTTATCTTCGACTGTCCCCCGGCAAACAAATTTATGCACCAGCACGTTGCGCGTTTGCCCAATGCGGAAAGCGCGATCGGTGGCCTGATTCTCCACCGCCGGGTTCCACCAGCGGTCAAAGTGAATCACATGCGATGCGGCGGTCAGATTTAGCCCGGCGCCTCCGGCCTTGAGGGAGAGGACAAAGAAGGGAATCAATTCATCTTCCTGAAAGCGTTGCACCATTGCACGCCGTTTCGCCACTGGCGTACCCCCGTGCAACACCAGCCCCTCGCGCCCAAACACGGTGCCGAGGAAGGCTGCCAGCGGTTCTGTCGTTTCGCGGAACTGGGTGAACACCAGCACTTTTTCCTGCTTGGCAGCAATCACTTCGGCCAGCTCGCGCAAGCGCGCGAATTTACCGCTATCAGCAACATTCCATGCTGCATCGCCCAGCCATTGCGAAGGATGGTTGCAGATTTGCTTGAAGCGCATCAGGAAAGAGAGCACCACGCCCTTGCGGCCTATGCCTTCGGCGTCTGAGAGTGCTGTGGCGAGGTCTTTCACCGCGCGCTGATACAGTGCCGCTTGGTGTGGGCTCAGGTGGCAGAAGGCTTTCAGTTCGGTTTTGTCCGGCAGGTCGTCAATGACGCGCTTGTCGGTCTTCAAGCGCCGCAGGATGTAAGGGCGCACCAGTTCGCGCAACGGGCCAAAATGCTCGGCAGCCGCCAGCCGCTTGGTAAATTTGGCGAAGACTTTGTCCGTCCCTAACAACCCTGGGTGAGTGAAGTCGAAAATTGACCACAAGTCGGATAGCCGGTTTTCTACCGGCGTACCGGTGAGTGCAATGCGCGACTGGGCAATGAGCTTCTTGACTTGCCGCGTCTGTTTCGTGCCCGGATTCTTGATCGCCTGCGCTTCATCCAGTACCGCCACCTGCCAATGCATCGTCTCCATCATCGGCAGGCGCATGAGCGAGCCATAGCTGGTGATAATCAGATCGAATCCTTCGAGTTGCTGCGCATTAAGCGCCTGCAATTCGGCCGCCGGCAGCACCGACGGATGCGCGATCAGCATGGTCAGGCTGGGCGCAAATCGAGTTATCTCTGCCGCCCAGTTCGCCAGCAATGATGCTGGGGCGACCAGCAGGCTTGGGCGATGTAAATTGGGGCGATGCGCCTCGCTGACCCGCTCACGCTTTAACACCAGCAGCAATGACAGCACCTGAATGGTTTTGCCCAGCCCCATGTCGTCCGCCAGACAGGCCCCCAGCCCGAGCCGTGTCAGCAGATACAACCAGCGCACACCCGCCTGCTGATAAGGCCGCAACGTGGCCTTGAGTTCGGCGCCGGGCGCAACCCGCGCCAGCCCCTCCGGCGCGCGCAAACCCCGCAGAGTGTCGGCCAGCCACGGGCCTGCCACGACTTGCGACCATTCAGCATCGGTCGCCTCTGCATTTCCATCTCCATCCAGCGACGCGCCAGCCACCAGTCGCATCGCCTCGGAAAAGCCCAACCCGCCTCCGTTTGCGGCCTGTTCGATGGCCTGAAATTGTTCGAGCAAGCGGCTCAGTTTTTTGCGATCAACCTCGACCCAGCGTCCGCGCATGAATTGCAAACCATCACCCCCGGCCAATAATTTTTTGATGTCTGCCGCGCTCAGGTGTTCGCCGTCCAGCGTTACGTCGAGACTGAAATCGAGCAGCGCATCCTTACCCAGCAGCGAGGGGACCTTGTTGCCCACACTAGCCTTGACCGTTGGCCGAACCGGCCGCCCCGCCTGCCACGTTCCCGGTGCGCGAATAATAATTCCGGCTGCTTCGAGTTGCGGCGCAGAAAGCAGAAATTGGTAAGCATCCGCAGGTGTCCAGCGCAAGGGATGGTAAATCTCGCCGGATTCCACCATCGCCTGCAACCAGCCGCAGCTTTCCGCCGCGCGTTGCACTGGCATCAGCAAGGACAGCAGGCGCCCCTGACTCTTGCCGTCGGAGTATTCATTCAAGGCCAGGGACAAGGGTTGATGCTGCGCCTTGCCATGCGCCGATAGCCGTGTAGTGTAAGTGGCGATAAAAGCAAACGGCGCTTCGGCATCCTTGCGATTTTCGGCCAGATTAAAATGCACCCGGCCAACCAGATTCCATGCGGGATGCAGCGCTTTGAGAAAATCCTGGAGCGATTTTTTTGACTCGGCCAGTTCAACCTGAAACGCCGTATCGAGTTCGCCCCACAGCGCGGCAAGAACATCCGCCGTCAAATACTCCGCGCCAACCATCGGCGGTGCATTGGCAATCAATTCATCGAGCACCTGTGCCGCAGGCGTCGCAATGGCGCTGCCGCCAGCCTCCGTCGTCGCGCACAGCGCCGTGACATAGCGCGCGCTGAAATCACGCCACCAGGCAAAGGCCGGCGGCAATGCGCTACCCACCTCCGCAGCGCCGAGGTGCAATAAGCCATGTCCCGTGCTTCGTGTGAAGGCACCTGCCAATCTGGCGTGAATTGGCTCGGCGAGTGCCGGAGCATCGCGCTCCGGCGCCAGCAGCAGGCGTCCGTGAGGGGTAAGAATCGGCGCGAGCGCGCCAGGTTTTTCTGCGTTCATCAGGGCTATTTTACCCATCCGCATGGAATAATCCTAACACCCTGGCACATGCCGCTCCCGAATTCTGAAATGCTCATTTCACAGCCTTGACAGCAGCATGACAACACGCGTGTCACAAGTGTACAATATGTGACACATACACGCCCAACAGGCCGAATACAGCTGAATATTATTGATCCGGCACGAATAGAAATTACATTCCGTTCGGCCTGAGCCTGTCGAAGGCCATTGTCCATTCATGTTTCGACAAGGCCTTTAGTCCTGAGCGAAGTCGAAGGGTCAACACGAACGGCTTCATACTTTATTCGTGCCGAATCTATAGGAGGATGAACACATGAAAACCCTTACCATCCGCGAAGCCCGCGAAGGCTTGAGCCATCCCGAACAAATGTTTGCCGGCGACGAGGAAATATTGGTCGTTTGCCGTGGCGAACCGGTGGCGCGCATTCTTCCTGCAAAGCCAAAAATGCGCGTACGTTCACTGGCGGCTTTTCGCGCGCGCCAGCCGATGCAAACTGTCACCAGCGAAGAGATCGTTGGTGAAGATCGTTCCGATCGGTTCTGATGATCTACCTTGACACCAGCGCTCTGCTCAAGCGCTACATCATGGAACCGGGAAGCGCCGCCTTTGAAGACTTCTTTGCGGCAAGTGCGCCTTTCCATTCCAGCCGCCTGACGCTGGTTGATGCGCGCAGCGCGCTGGCTCGCCGCCGCCGGGCAGGGCAGATCACCCGCAAGCTGGAATCGGATGCGTTCGAGGAGTTGCGCACCGACATTCAGGATGGCGCGCTGGTGATGCATGCGCTTAACGATTCCCATGCCACCCATGCGCTCGACATACTGGCGAAAGTACCCAAGGTTCCGTTACGCACACTGGATGCTTTACATTTGTCTGTTGCCCAGGAAATCGGCGCTACAAAATTCGCCACCTCCGACCAAAATCAAGGCGAAGCCGCACGCCTGATTGGATTTGAACTATTTTACTTTTGAGAAATATACCGATGAACGAACAAACTCTACCCCCGCAAGACGAGAATCAGATCATCACGGAGCGCCGCAACAAGCTTGCCGAGATACGTCAGGCAGGCGTAGCTTTTCCGAACGACTTCGAGCGCAAGCATCTGGCGGGCGACCTGCATGCCGAATTCGGCGAGAAGACGCATGACGAACTGGAGGCCGCGCAAGCCCATGTCGCGGTGGCCGGGCGCATGATGCTGAAGCGCGTGATGGGCAAGGCCAGCTTTGCCACGGTGCAGGACATGAGCGGGAAGATCCAGTTGTTCATCAGCAATAACGACACCGGCGAAGAATCGCACAATGCGTTCAAACACCACGACCTCGGCGATATACTCGGCGCTGAAGGTGTACTGTTCAAAACCAAAACGGGCGAGCTTTCCGTGAGGGTATCGCAGGTGCGTTTGCTGACCAAGTCGCTGCGCCCGCTGCCGGAAAAATTCCACGGCCTGACCGACCAGGAGCAGAAATACCGCCAGCGTTATCTCGACCTGATCACCAACGAGGATACGCGCAAGGTATTCATCACGCGCACCAGGATCATCCAGACGCTGCGCGAGTTCTTCATACGCCACGGCTACATGGAAGTCGAGACGCCGATGCTGCAGCCGATTCCGGGCGGCGCGGCGGCAAAGCCTTTCATCACGCACCACAATGCGCTGGATATGCAGATGTTCCTGCGCATCGCGCCGGAGCTGTACCTGAAACGCCTGGTGGTGGGCGGCTTCGAGAAGGTGTTCGAGATCAACCGTAATTTCCGCAACGAAGGGCTGTCCACACGCCACAATCCGGAATTCACCATGCTGGAATTCTACGAAGCCTACCGCGATTACAAATACCTGATGGACTTCAGCGAAAGCCTGTTCCGCGAACTGGCGCAAAAGGTTCTGGGCAAGACATTGTTCGACTACCAGGGCAAGGAACTGGATTTTGGCAAGCCGTTCCACCGGCTGACCATGGTGCAGGCAATCCGGAAATATCATCCGCAATTCACCGATAAACAACTCAACGACCGCGAATTTCTGGTCGCCGAACTGCAAGACCTCAAGGCCAAATATAAACCGGAAGACGGTATCGGCGGACTGCAACTGTCGCTGTTCGAAGAACTGGCCGAGGCGCAATTGTTCGAGCCGACCTTCATCATCGACTATCCGGTGGAAGTTTCGCCGCTGGCGCGCAGCAGCGATGCGCATCCCGGCGTCACCGAGCGTTTCGAGCTGTTCATCGCCGGCCGCGAGATCGCCAACGGCTTCTCGGAGTTGAACGACGCGGAAGACCAGGAAGCGCGTTTCGATGCGCAGGTCGCCGCGAAAAACGCCGGCGACGAAGAAGCAATGTTCAAGGACGCCGATTTCGTTCGCGCGCTGGAATACGGCCTGCCGCCAACCGCCGGCGAGGGCATCGGCATAGACAGGCTGGTGATGCTGCTCACCGACAGCGCCAGCATACGCGATGTGATATTGTTTCCGCACATGCGGCCTGAAAGCTGAAGCCGCTATGTGCAAACTGCGGAAGTGGCATGTCCACAAGCACCCCTATCCCCTACCCATCTCCCATACTGTGGAGGGGGGTCAGTAGCGTGCGCTGTGCGCACGACAATGTCTGAAGTCGCGCGCACAGCGCACGCTACGCCGCTATTCATGAATCAAAAGGGCGCGATGAATCGCGCCCCTACGATATTGCCCCATTGGAAATACCAATGCTTGATAACGACACACAATCCCGCCTGCTGCAGCAATACCCGATGCTGCGCGAACTGCCTGCCGCAGATCAGGCAGAGTTGCTGGCCGCAGCAAGCGTGATGCATCTTCCTGCGGGAACGGTGATTTTCGACGAAGACCAGCCCTGCCGTGGTTTTCCGCTGCTGCTGTCCGGCAACATCCGCGTCATCAAGGCCGCGCCAAACGGGCGCGAGTTGCAACTGTATCGCGTGATACCGGGTGAGAGCTGCATCCTCACCAGCAGTTGCCTGCTTGGACATACGCGCTATCACGCGCGCGGCGTCGCCGAACAGGATTTGGAAATAGTGTTGCTGCCCGCCGCTTCCTTCCATACGCTGCTCGGCAGTCATGAATCGTTCCGCAGCTATGTGTTCCATTTGTTCTCCGACCGGCTCACCGACCTGATGCAACTGGTTTCCGCAGTGGCCTTTCAGAAACTCGACCAGCGTCTCGCCAATCTCCTGGTCAGCAAGCCCAGCCCGCTCCACACCACCCATCAGGCACTGGCCGACGAACTGGGTTGCGCTCGAGAGATCGTCAGCCGTTTGCTCAAAGGATTCGCCGAACAGGGCTGGGTCAAGCTGGGCCGCGAGCAGATTGATATCACCGATGCCGCCGCACTCAAAAGATTCGCCGACCTTTAGCAACATAGTTTCCGCCCCGCGCCCGTGATTTTCCTGTGTGATTTTTGTCACAGACAGATGGGTGCCATTCTTCTAACCTTCAGCTTCCCATTACCTATTCCGAGGAGTTCATAATGAAACTTAACGAAGGCGCAATCGATCGCGCATTGCGCGTAATAGCCGGCCTGGTTTTAGTCTCGCTGGCAGCCACCGGAACCGTCGGCGCTTGGGGCTGGATCGGCGTCCTCCCGCTGCTGACCGGCCTCATTGGCTTTTGCCCGGCCTATACAATATTTGGCATGAGCACCTGCCCGATGAAAAAATAACCGTCTTCCTCCCTGTTACGCCCGGCTTCGGCTGGGCGTTTTTTTTACGGGGCGCCCGCCCCAATAATCGTGGGGCGCCTCTATTAATTCAAAGGCCTAAGCGAGACAAGGCGCGAAAGAAATTTTAGCGCGCCGCATATGTGTGATATGTAAGCGTTAAAATTTCTTGAGCAACGCCGTATCGCGACGGAGTTTTGGATTAATAGAGTGCCCCGTGGTAAATTAGGCGTGACATGGAAACAGGAACCATTCATACCGAACTGCAAATCACCGGGATGCACTGCGCATCCTGCTCGGCGCGGCTGGAAAAAACGCTGAACCAGCTTCCCGGCGTATCTGCTGCAGTCAACATCGCCACCGAAAAAGCCAGCATCACCTTCGACCCGCGACACGCTGACATCAAGCGCCTGATCGCCGCCGTGCGCGGGACCGGCTTCGATGCCCACCCGCTGCGCGACTTCGCCGCCGAAAAAGCGGCGCGTGCCGCCGCCTATCGCCGCCAGCAAATACAATTCGTCATCGCGGTGCTGCTCACCCTGCCGCTGCTTCTGGAAATGCTGCTGATGTTCTTCGGCATTCACATGATGATGCCGGGCTGGCTGCAATGGCTGCTCGCCACGCCTGTGCAATTCTGGATCGGACGGCGTTTCTATACCGGCTCATGGAGCAGCCTGCGCGGCGGCGGCGCAAACATGGATGTGCTGGTGGCGCTCGGCACCAGCGCAGCCTATTTTCTGAGTTGCGCGGTATTGCTGTTCGATCTCGATCAACCGGTTTATTTTGAAGCGAGCGCCACGCTGATCACGCTGGTGCTGCTCGGCAAACTGCTGGAAGCGCGCGCCAAGGGCAAGGCCTCCAGCGCGCTGGAAGCGCTGATCAACCTGCAACCGAAAATGGCGCACGTCGAACGCGACGGCGTCATGCAGGAACTGGCCGTCGAGCAAATGAAGGTGGACGATGTGTTTCTGGTGCGTCCCGGCGAAAGCGTGCCGGTTGACGGTGTGGTTCTGGAAGGAACGTCCAGCCTGGACGAGGCCATGCTTACCGGAGAAAGTCTGCCGCAGGGCAAGCAGCCCGGCGACAAGGTGTATGCCGCCACATTCAACCAGCATGGGCTGCTGAAATGCCGCGCGCAGGCGGTCGGCTCGCATACCCAGCTCGCCGCGATCATCCGGCTGGTGGAACAGGCGCAGGGCTCAAAGGCCGCGATACAAAAACTCGCCGATCAAATTTCCGCCGTATTCGTGCCGGCGGTCGTGGTTATCGCGCTGCTGACCTTTGCTGCCTGGTGGATGATGGGCGGCGGCTTTACCGCTGCGCTCATCAATGCGGTGGCGGTATTGGTCATTTCCTGCCCCTGCGCGCTGGGACTGGCTACCCCGACTGCCCTGGTCGTATCCACCGGACGCGCCGCACAGGCGGGCATTCTGGTCAAGGATGCCGCCGCACTGGAACGCGCGCACAAACTTTCGGTATTGGTGGTGGACAAAACCGGCACGCTGACCGGGGGCAAGCCGGGCGTGACTGACTTGCTGCCTGTGACAGGGCTGGCTCAGGACGAATTGCTGCAAACGGCGGCGATGCTGGCACAAGGCTCCACTCATCCGCTGTCGCAAGCCCTGCTCGATCACGCCCAGGCTCTTTTTGATCATACTAAGCCCCGGCAATTCACGCCGACGCAAAACGCGAACATCAGCGAGGTGCCCGGCCATGGCCTGCACGCCGAAGTTGGCGGAAAACGTTACCTGCTCGGCTCGCCCAATTTTGCCATGCGTGAAGGGATCGCCATAGATGAACAGCAAATACTGGGTTTGCAGCAGCAAGGCAAAACCGTCATCGCGCTGGCCCGCGATGGGGCATTGCTCGGTTATATCGCCTTCGCCGATCAACTGCGCGCCAGCAGCCGCGCCGCCGTGGCGCAACTCGCCGCGATGGGCATCCGCGTGGTGATGCTGAGCGGCGATAACCAGGCCACCGCGCAGGCGATTGCCCGGCAGGCAGGCATCACGGAATTCCGCGCCGAAGTGCTGCCGCAGGATAAGGCGGCGCAGGTGCAATCGTTCAAGGCTGACGGTCAACTTGTCGGCATGGCCGGCGACGGCATCAACGACGCGCCCGCGCTGGCCGCTGCCGACGTCAGCTTCGCCATGCGCAGCGGCAGCGACATCGCCATCGAAGCGGCTGACATCACGCTGATGCGCAATGACCTGATGAGCGTGGCGGATGCGATTTCCCTGTCGCACGCCACGCTGAAGAAAATCCGCCAGAACCTGTTCTTCGCCTTCGCATACAACGTGCTCGGCATCCCGCTCGCCGCAGCAGGCATGCTCAACCCGGTGATCGCGGGCGCCGCGATGGCAATGAGTTCGGTATCGGTGGTCAGCAATGCGCTGCTGCTGAAACGCTGGCGTCCGCATCTTCCCGGGCATTAAATTCGCGCCATGAAATTCATCCTGCTGTTATCCGTATTGGCGCTCGGCGCTTGCGCGTCGGATAAGCCTTATGTGCAGATGCAACACGGCAATGCCGGCGGCATCACATCCTATGCCCGGAGCCTGATCGGCACGCCCTACAAATATGGCGGCGATTCACCGGATAGCGGATTCGATTGCAGCGGTTTTGTCTTGCATGTGTTTCGTCATACTCTGAGCGTCAAGTTGCCGCGCCACTCCGAAGAAATGAGCCGCCTCGGCCAGGGAGTCAGCGCGGTCAATCTGCGCGCCGGCGACCTGGTATTTTTCAACACTCTGCAACGCAGGTTTTCACATGTCGGAATATATCTCGGCGGCGATCGTTTTATCCATGCGCCCAGCAGCGGCGGCAGGGTTCGCACGGAAAACATGAGGGACGCATACTGGAAAAAACGCTACGAAGGCGCGCGGCGCATCACTTGGCGGGGCTGATCTTGGCGGGGCTGATCTTGGCGGGGTTGATCTTGCGTGCCGCCTTCAATGCTTCCGCAAGCTGGAACACCGACATCGCGTAGAAATCGCTGTTGTTGTAGCGCGCGATGACTTCAAAATTATTGAACACCAGCCAGAACTCCTTGCTTTCCGCCAGCGTGAAATCTATCAGGCGCGCAGTCTCGGCTTGATCGATATCCTCTCCCGGCGCTACCCCCGCAGCAGACCATGCAGCGAGAGTACGCGTGGCAGCAGTCTCTCCGATACCATTGTTTTCCCTGACCTGCACCTGCACGGCGACAGGATGCTTCAACTGCGCGGCGCCCTCATTCGATAGCGGATCGCCCGTATGCTGGTTGCCTGCATCCCAACCATAGCTCTTCAGGTAGTTGGCAACACTGCCTATCGCGTCTCCGGCCTCGCGCAACAGATCAATCCTGTTGTTGCCGTTAAAATCCACTGCAAGGTTGCGATAGCTGCTCGGCATGAATTGCGGGATACCCAATGCGCCCGCATAGGAACCCCGTATGGCGAGTAGGTCGAGCTGCTGCTCTCTGGCCAACAGCAGGTAATTCTCCAATTCGTTGCGGAAGAATTCGGCGCGGCGCGGATAATCAAAAGCCAGCGTGGTCAACGCGTCCAGGGTGCGGAATGTGCCCGCATCCTGACCGTAGACGGTTTCCACGCCGATCACCGCAAGGATGATTTCCTGCGGTACGCCGTATTTCTGTTCGGCGCTTTGCAAAGCCTGCCGGTATTTGTTCCAGAATTTCAGCCCCAATCTGATGCGCTCCGGATTTACAAAAGCGGCGCGGTATTCCAGCCAGGGTTTGGTGGTCGCAGGGCGCGAAATGGCCTCAATCACAACCGGAAGATGCTGCGCACGGTCAAATACCTTTTCCAGTTCCGCGCGCTTGAAATGATGCCTGGCAACCATCTCGTCGATGAATTCCGGGATACCCGGCAATGAGGCTGCTTGAACAGAATGGACTGAAAGAGACAGTGCCAGCAAGGAAATGACGCAAATATTTTTTAACATTTCTGAATTCTACATGATGGAAGCTCGACAGACAGCCGCAACTACTGGTAGATTTCACTTTTTAACCCTGCAGAAAGACCCGCGCCATGGACAAACCCCCTCAACATCACCGCCTCATCATCCTGGGTTCCGGCCCGGCCGGATATACAGCCGCTGTCTATGCGGCGCGCGCCAATCTGAACCCGGTCTTGATCACCGGCATGGCGCAGGGCGGGCAGCTGATGACTACCACCGAGGTGGACAACTGGCCCGCCGACCCGATGGGCGTGCAGGGGCCGGAGCTGATGACGCGTTTCCAGAAACATGCGGAGCGCTTCAACACACAGATAATTTCCGATCATATCCATACTGCAAAATTACAGCAAAAACCGTTTCTGCTGGTTGGAGATGCAGGCAGCTACACCTGCGACGCGCTGATTATCTGCACCGGTGCGTCGGCGCAATATCTCGGTTTGCCTTCCGAGGAAGCCTTCATGGGACGCGGCGTTTCCGGCTGCGCGACCTGCGACGGATTCTTCTATAAAGGCCAGAATGTGGCGGTGATCGGCGGCGGCAACACCGCCGTGGAAGAAGCGCTGTATCTGTCCAACATCGCCAGACATGTCACGCTGGTGCACAGGCGCGATACCTTCCGCGCCGAGCGCATCATGATCGATCACTTGATGGAAAAAGTGGAGCAAGGAAAGATCGCGCTGCAACTGGACAGCACGCTGGACGAAGTGCTCGGCGATGCCAGCGGTGTGACCGGCATGCGCGTTAAAAATGTGCGTACCGGCGACAAGCAGGACATCCCGTTGTCAGGCGTGTTCATCGCAATCGGCCACAAACCCAATACCGAACTGTTCGCCGGCCAGCTTGAAATGGACAATGGCTACCTCCAGACCCAGTGCGGGTCACGCGGCAATGCGACTGCGACCAGCATTTCCGGCGTATTTGCGGCAGGCGATGTACAGGACCATAACTACCGCCAGGCCGTCACCAGCGCGGCAACAGGCTGCATGGCGGCGCTGGACGCGGACAAGTACCTCGCCTCGCTGGGCAAAACCTGAAATCAGCATCTGTCCACGAAAAACACGAAAGGCACGAAAGGCACGAAATAAAACCAGATGTTGCAAAGGGTTGGCGACTCGCCCGAGTGGTATCACTTTGCAACATGAAGTCCTTTGAATTTTTTCGTGCCTTTCGTGTTTTTCGTGGACAAGTCGTTTTTTTATGTGAAAAAAGTTGTGAAAAAATCCTGTGAAAATAATATCTGCAAGATCGCACCCGGCGATGCCGCGCTGTTCCGCGCGGCAATCGGCGAGGTCAAACCGCTGGCGGAACAAAACCGCATCACGCCAAAACCGGCTCCGCGCAAACCTTTGCTGCGCTCACCCATCCCGCCACCTGCAATACCCGATACGTGGTCAGACGGGTGCCCGGCCAGAAGTTTTTCGGATTCCGCAGATGGAGATGCGCCCGATGAGTTTCTGGGCAATGGTTTGTCGCGCATGGCTTTACGCAAGTTGCGGCGCGGCAGCCAGCCTGTCCAGGACAGGCTGGATCTGCACGGCCTTCACACCGGCACGGCGCGCAAGCTGTTGCAGGAGTTCCTGCATGAAGCGGCACAACGCAATCTGCGCTGTGTGCTGGTGATACATGGCAAGGGAATAAACAGCCCGGGTGGCGAAGCAGTGTTGCGCAAACTCACGCGCCACTGGCTGACCCGGCATCCGGGAGTGATGGGGTATTGCGATGCGCCGCCAAAGGAAGGCGGCAGCGGCGCGGTGATGATATTGCTGAAGGCTGGGAAGGGTGAAGGGCACCTCTATTAATCCAAACTCCGTCGCGATACGGCGTTGCTCAAGAAATTTTAACGCTTACATATCAAACATATGCGGCGCGCTAAAATTTCTTT
>JANLIB010000028.1 GCA_024653675.1 Gallionella sp.
AAAGAAATTTTAGCGCGCCGCATATGTTTGATATGTAAGCGTTAAAATTTCTTGAGCAACGCCGTATCGCGACGGAGTTTGGATTAATAGAGGTGCCCTACAATGAAAGTGCGTTACGTGCTTGTCTACCGCGATGGCAAAGTAGTAAACGAGGCATGGCAGATCGATCCAAAGCTGGCCGTGTACTAAATATTACCGGGGGTGATGCGTGGAAAGTGTGAATGAAATCATCACCGAACAAATCCCCCGTTTGCGCCGCACGCCAAGGCGCTGACAGGGGATCGTATCAGCGCCGACGATTTGGTGCAGGACACTCTGGAAAGGGCATGGAGCAAGCTGCATTTGTGGCAGCGCGGAAGCGATATGCGCGCCTGGATGTTCAGCATCATGCACAACACGTTTATCAACCATATCAGAAGAAAGCAACTCGTCACCGCATCAATGGACGACGAAGCGCTGAATGTATCTGCATCGGCAACACATGATAATTATTATGAGCTCTTGGGCGGGCGTTTGTTGCCCGGAAATCAGAGGCCTGCGGCACAATTCATGCATCAGGATGCGCGCGGCCTGAGGCTGACCTTGTACCTGAGCAACAAACCAGCAGACAAAGGCGAAGCGGCTTTCCATTATGCGCAGGAAGGAAAAGTCAGCGTGTTTTACTGGATAGATAATGACATGAGCTATGCATTATCCGGCGAGATGGGGAAAGCGGATTTATTGCGCATAGCCAATGCTGTTTACCAGGGGCTGAATTCTTGGCGCCTCCAGATCATATAAACCATCAATCGAAAAATAAAAAAGCAAAAGCCTGCAGAATGTTTGCAGATATGTACTTTGGTACGATGGTATTCATTGTTTAAATCTGCTCTAATTTTACCCGAGAAGCAAAGAATAAGTTCAAAGCAAATTGGGTAGTTAATGATGACAGCTCAGATCATTCATCTGCCGATGCTGAAAAATATAACCAGATATTCATCTCTTGATATCGCCGATGCCGATCGATAAGGGAGTGGAAAATGAAATACATTCTTGCTGGTCTGATTATTCCAACAATCCAAATTCTGTTCATTGTTGTATTTGCAATTGGCGCGTTGTATTTTGGCGTGGGTAATCTGTTGGAACGGACGAGGAAGCTCTCACCGGAATACACCGCTGCAAAGCAGCGTTCGCTGCTTCACGATGCAAGGGCATTCCCGCGCTAACAAATAAATCTATTGGTACAACGTGGGGAATTGTTTGCGCAAATGTTCCAGCTTGGGCATATCGTGGAAGACAATATAAGGTTGATAGGGATGCAATGCCAGATAGTTCTGGTGATACTCTTCGGCTGGATAGAACTGCCGCAAAGGCACGCTTTGCGTGACGATGGGCGCGGAGAAAGCCCGCGCGGCAGTGAGATTCTGGATGGCGCTTTGCGCAATCGTCCGCTGCTCGTCGCTGGTGTAAAAGATCGCCGAGCGGTATTGGCTGCCGGTATCCGGACCTTGGCGGTTTAATTGCGTTGGATCATGCGCCACGCTGAAAAATACCTGGAGCAGTTGCTGATAAGAAACCTGCGCCGGATCGAAACGGACGCGCACCGATTCGGCGTGCCCGGTCGATCCTGTGCTCACCATATCGTAATGCGCGGTTGCCGCAGTGCCGCCCGCATAGCCGGACACCACGTCCGTCACGCCCTTGACGTGCTTGAACACCGCATCCACACCCCAGAAGCAGCCTCCGGCGAATACCGCTGTTTGCACGGCCGGTGCTGCGCCGGCGTTTGATAGCGCGCCCAAGCCGAGCATGAGGCACACGCCGCAGCTGAAGAAATATTTGCGAACGAGTTTGATGGTCAACATGATGATGCTCCTTATGGATTAGCCGAAGGTGAAGGCAAATGCTTCTGCATCGCTATCTAAAAATTCGATGCGGAAGGTGTGTACTGTAATCTTTCCGCTTTGCCGGATGAGCTGGTACAGCCGCTGTTCGCGTATCACGCCGTTGCCCTGCGCATCGATGTCCGCGCCGTGATCTTCACCGGGAACAGCTCCGTCCAGCGTGACCTTGAAACGCACCGGCTTGCCGTTGCGCGAGCCCAGCACCAGATGCAGGTCGCGCCCCTGAAAGCGGTAGCTGATTGCACTGCCGGAGGTTTGCACAGCGGCTGATTCAGAGGATACCAGCCACTTGCCGCTCAACGCCCATTGGTTCGGTTTGAGCGCACGCGGCGCGCTGTACTGCGCCGCAACATCCTGCTTGATTGCTTCGGGCGAAACCAGATTCTCCTGTCGGGCATATCCCAGATAGGTTTCCGGCGAGCGTTCAATATCCGCCGCCGCCGCTGTTGCACCCGAGCCAGCCACTTGCACCAGTTCATCGTTCATCGCGAGCACGCCCTGATGCGCCTCCTTGAGCAAGGTCTGGATCATCTGCTCGGTTTCCTGATACGCGCCTTCACCGAAGTGTTGATGGCGAATTTTTCCATTGGCGTCGATCAGATAATGCGCGGGCCAATATTGGTTTTTATAGGCATTCCAGACCGCAAACAGGTTGTCCATCGCCACCGGGTAAGTGATGCCCAGATCGCGGATCGCCTGCTCGACATTACGCCGGTCTTTTTCAAACGCGAACTCCGGCGAGTGTACGCCGATGATGACCAGACCCTGACCGCGATACTTTTCATTCCAGGCTTTCAGGTAAGGCAGGTTGCGCAGACAGTTGATGCACGAATAGGTCCAGAAATCGACCAGCACCACTTTGCCGCGCAACATCTCAATGTTCAACGGCGGAGAGTTGAGCCAGAGCGTCGCGCCGGTGAAAGGCAGCGCCATGCGGGAATTTTCAGAACTCGAATCTTTCGGTTTGCCGGCCAATTGTGCGATCAATTGCTGTTCGGTATTTGCGGTACTCAAAAATGAAAAATTCGCCAGGAAGCGAGTGTCCCAACCCAGCGCGATCGCCACCACACCGGCCAATATGGCGACACCCAGTCCGCGCCGCAGCCATTCTTCCGCACCCAGTCCGCGCTTCATCAGACCGAACACCCGCCCTCCCGCCAGCAGTGCGACCGCCAGTGAAGACGCTGCGCCTGCGGCGAATGCCAGCAACAGAAATGCGCTGTAAAGATTTGCTCCACTCAAGGCAGCGCCGGCCAACACCAGCCCAAGGATAGGACCTGCACAGGGCGCCCATAAAAAACCGACCGCGACACCCAGCAGCAGCGAACCCTTGATGCTGGCCTGCCGGTCGGCGCGGTGTTGCAATCTTCCTCCCAAAGCAACAAAGGGTCTCATCATGCGTTCCGACAATGCCGGGAAGATCAACGCCAGCCCCATCAGCAACAACAACAGCATCGCCGCATAGCGACCGTATTGATTGATCCCGACCAGCCAGGCTCCGCTTACGGTCGCCAGGCTGGCCAGCACCGCAAAGGTCACCGCCATGCCGATCAGGATAGGCAGGCCGGAACGCCGGAACGACTGGTCCGACCGCGCGAAGATGAAGGGCAACACCGGCAGCACGCACGGACTGAAGATAGTCAGCACACCACCGATATAGGCCAGCAAAAGGATCAGCATGATGAACTCCGGGTTATTTTTGTTTTGCAGGTTGGGTTAGCGTTTTTGCGTAACCCAACATTGCGCTCATTGGACATTGTGCATGTTGGGTTACGCGATGAGGCCGCTAACCCAACCTACCAAGCTTGGGTTGTGGAACAAAACGCATCGCCACCGTATTCATGCAATAGCGCAAGCCTGTCGGCTTCGGGCCATCGTCGAACACATGGCCCAGGTGCGCATCGCACAACGCACATTGCACTTCGGTGCGCGTCATGCCGAACAAGCGATCGACATGCTCGCGCACATTCTCTGCGGCGATCGGCAGCCAGAAACTCGACCAGCCGGTATGCGAATCGTATTTCGTCTTCGCATCGAACAGCGCGTTATCGCAACATATGCAACGGTACAATCCCGGTTCATGCCTGTCGTAGCCCGGTTGTGAAAACGCCCGCTCGGTGCCCTGCTCGCGGGTCACCTGATAGGCCAGGGGCGATAAGCGCTTTTTCCATTCGGCGTCCTTGCGAACCTTGGACAGGGTGGCGCGACCGAGCGCTTTTCCGTCATCGGAAAACTGCATGATGGTTACCTTGTCATTGCCGGGTGCGGCGTATGAACGTGTTGCAAGCGCCAGCGTGACGCCTGATAACGTGAACATGAATTGTCTGCGTTGCATGATGTTTTCCTCCTGTATGGCCGTTCGAGCGGCAAATCCTTCATCCGGTTCAAAACCGGATATGATTCGCCCTGTCTGGCAATGTATTCGGGCAGCACAGAAAAAAAGTTACATTAAGGGCACCTCTAAAAATTCAGAGTTCGCCCAAATGCAAGGCGCGCAAAAAATTTCGCAGCGCCGCATATGGATGATATGTAAGCAAGAAATTTTTTGC
>JANLIB010000029.1 GCA_024653675.1 Gallionella sp.
GAAATTTTAACGCTTACATATCAAACATATGCGGCGCGCTAAAATTTCTTTCGCGCCTTGTCTCGCTTAGGATTTTGAATTAATAGAGGCGCCCTTGCATGATCCTGAAGCATAGTGCTGTCTTGTTGCGGGAATTCTTCACAACTCTTGCGCAGAAACGCCATTTGTTTTTTAATTCCTGCAACCGTTGCACATCATGAGGTGGAAACGCAAATTGATTCTTTGCATGGTTCCAAGCTAAGCCGTTATCTCAATGAATGAATCATAGCAATTTCCAGAACGAGTGTAAGGATGTTTGCCCGGATGCCTAATAAGGCAGAAAGCGTTTCCTTGCAACGGCGCGGCTTTGAGCAGTATATCTTTACTCATGGGCCGGAATTTTCGGATATTGTATGGTTGGCAAGCTGTTTCACCGTATCAACGCATCGATGAATAATAAGGAAACTAAAATGTCAATTAGTGTGCCAACTGGAAGGCAGCATGTACTGCGCGTGCCGGAAGATGCCCGGCTGCTTCGTGGCAGAATATGTGAAATTCCGTGTATTTTACTGCCCGCGCCCGGCGCGGCGGTTTGTGTCAGGGTGCTTCCGGATATTGGTGCCCGCGCACAGCGGCCTCAGGAATAGCAAATACTCGTATAGAAATTATTCCCATGACATATCATCGCCAGCTTAACGCGGTTCCGCCGATTCCCGCTGCGACTGAGCTTCCAACCGGGTTTGTGGCCGACACGCTTGCGCGCCCATTGCAGGAACTGCGCATTTCACTTACCGATCGCTGCAACTTCCGCTGCATATATTGCATGCCCGAAGAGTCTTTTGGCAAGGATCACGTTTTTTTGCCGCAGTCTGCGCTGCTGAGTTTTGAGGAGATCACCCGTATCGCGCGAATTTTTGTCGCCCATGGCGTCCGGAAGATCCGCCTGACCGGCGGGGAGCCGCTGTTGCGCAAGCACATAGAAAATCTGATCGAAATGCTGGCGCAATTGAAAACGCCCGATGGCCGCGATATTGAACTTGCGCTGACCACAAACGGGTCATTGCTTGCCAGAAAAGCGCAATCCATGAAAGACGCGGGGTTGAATCGGGTTACGGTCTCGCTCGATTCTCTGGATGACGCCATTTTCAAGCGCATGAACGGGGCCGGATTTCCCGTATCGGATGTGCTGCATGGTCTGGATGCAGCACTTGCAGCAGGCATCGGGCCGATCAAGGTGAACATGGTCGTCAAAGGTGGCGTGAACGACCGGGAAATCGTGCACATGGCTCGCCATTTCAAGGGATCACCTTTTATCCTGCGGTTTATTGAATATATGGACGCAGGAACCTCCAACAACTGGAAAGTTGATGAAGTAATTCCATCTGCCGAAGTGGTGCGGCGCATTGCTGCCCACATGCCGCTCGAAGCGATAAATTCAAACCACAAGGGCGAGACTGCGGAACGCTGGCGCTACCGGGATGGCAGCGGGGAAATCGGGGTCGTTTCAAGCGTTACACGGGCATTCTGCCGTGACTGCGCCCGCGCCAGGATATCGACCGTGGGTGTGCTCTACACCTGTCTTTTCTCGGCGAGCGGCCATGATCTGCGGGCGCTGATGCGTTACGGTAAATCTGATCTGGAAATCTCATCTGTCATAGCGCACTTGTGGCGTTTACGCGCCGACCGTTATTCGGAATTGCGGGGCATGGCTACAAAAGGCATGGAACGGGAGGTTGAGAAAATTGAGATGTCATATATCGGCGGTTGATCTGCCGGGTTTATTTACCATGGAAAGTATATTGCGTTCCGTATGAGAATTTTTCCTGTACATTAACACGCAGCATTCCTCTGCATTCGAGATCATTTCAATCCGGCTGCGATAACGAGAGCAGTACATGGCTATTGCGAAATGGATATGCCACACAACTATGGGCATCGTTACAATAGGCCAGAAACAGCCATATTACCGGTAAGCAACTTTGAAAATTCGGACTACCTTTATGGACGACCAGCAATTGCAGCGCTATGGCCGGCATATCCTGCTGAACGAGATCGGCATAGAAGGACAGCAGCGCCTGCTCGATGCCAGGGCGCTCATCATCGGCATGGGCGGGCTGGGTTCGCCCGTCGCGCTGTATCTCGCCGCCAGCGGGGTCGGCCAACTGACACTGTGTGACCATGACACGGTGGATTTCAGCAACCTGCAACGCCAGATCATCCATCGCACCTCATCGGTCGGCCAGCCCAAGGTTGTATCCGCTCAGGCCGCGTTGCGCGACCTCAACCCTGAAGTCGAGTGCATTGCACTGCCTGTCCGTGCCGATGAAACGCAACTGCGCGATCTGGTTGCGCAAACCGATGTAGTGGTGGATTGCAGCGATAATTTCGCCACGCGCTATGCGGTCAACCGCGTTTGTCTTGCGCAACGCAAACCGCTGGTATCGGGCGCGGCGATTCAATTCGACGGGCAGGTTTCGGTATTCGACTTTCGCCGCGAAGATGCGCCATGCTACAACTGCCTGTTTCCGGAAGACAGCCAGGCCGCCGAAATGCGTTGCGCGACCACCGGGGTATTTGCCCCTCTGGTCGGCATCATCGGCTCGTTGCAGGCGGCGGAAACGCTCAAGTTGCTGATGGGCATGGAACGCGGCTTGAGCGGCAGGCTGCTGACGGTTAACGCGCTGGATATGAACATCATGCGCAGCACGTTGAGCAAAGACTCCGCCTGCCGCGCGTGCGGCGGCTCGCTTTAATAGACTGGACAGGTGTTCAAATGGACGAATTGACGCATTTCTCTGATGCTGGCCGGGCGCGTATGGTGGATGTGGCGGAAAAACCCGGCACCCGGCGTGTTGCAATCGCCAGCGGCGTTCTGCGCATGCAGCCCGCAACACTGGAGCGGATCAGAGACGGGCGGATCGCCAAGGGCGATGTGCTGACGGTGGCCGATGTCGGCGCGGTCATGGCGGCCAAGCGCACCTCCGACATGATTCCGATGTGCCATCCGATTGCGCTGACCGGCGTGGAGGTCGAGTTCGGCGAAATTACCGAAACGGATGCGGGCGGCTGCGCGGGCATCAAGGTCATTACCACGGCAAGCTGCACCGGCCAGACCGGCGTCGAGATGGAGGCATTGTGCGCCGCCAGTGTGGCGCTGCTGACCATTTACGACATGTGCAAGGCGATTGACCGGGGAATGCGCATCGAGTACGTTCAACTGGAGGAAAAGCGCGGCGGCAAGAGCGGGATTTGGAAACGCCCCGAATTAACGCGGTAGGGCGGGTCACACCCGCCGTTTTGACATCAATCGCCAAATTTGACGGCGGGTACGAAAAACTTTTGTCCCGGCGCCGGTGTGACCCGCCCTACGCCTGCTCAAATTATAAGGAATCGAAATGATCAAGGTATTGTTCTTTGGCCCGGTCGCGGAACGCATCGGCGGCAATGCGCTGCAAGTCGAACACCGCCCCGGCGTCCGTTTGCAGGACGTGCGCGACGAACTGGCGGCGCAGTACCCGCAGGCATTCGAGATCGTCTGTTTCGCCGCAGCCAACGGCGAACATGTGCGCGATATGTCGTTGCCGCTCGCGGACAACAGCGAGGTGGCTTTCATGGCCAGGTTTTCCGGGGGCTGAATGGATACCTCCATAAAAGCATTTTCCCGGCGCATTGCTGCGTTGCGCGGTGCTCGGAATCCTCATGTATTCACGCATACATTCCGGTTCCTGTGCTCCGGGCGCCTTGCACTGCATCCGGCAAAAAGTTTTTCTGGAGGTATCCAATAATGAAAGACGCAGTTCGAATTCAGATGGAAGATTTTTCCCAGGACGAGGAAATCAGGGCATTGCAGGCAAGCTCGAAACGCATGGGCGGTATCGCCACGTTTCTCGGCTGCGCACGCGATTTTTCGGAAGGCCGCGAGGTCTCGGAAATAAGTTTTGACGCCTATGGAAGCATGGCGCTGTCGGAACTGAAGAACCTGCGCAGCGATGCGATCGAGAAGTACGGCTTGCTGGATGCTCGCATCGTGCATCGCATCGGCACGGTCAAGGGCGGTGAAAACATCGTGTTCATCGCGGCAGGCGCGGAACATCGCGTTGCAGCGCTGGAGGCGTGCCGCTGGATCATAGACGAACTGAAGCAGCGCGTGCCGATCTGGAAAAAGGAAAGCACGCCGCAGGGCGAGGCATGGGTGACGCCGCATCCATGAACACCGTCATTCCCGCGCAGGCGGGAATCCAGCAAAACAAACATTCCGCGTAGCGGACAAAACCTCAAGGTTGTCCCGCTACGCGGGATTATTCAATCAACTGGATTCCCGCCTGCGCGGGAATGACGAGTTTTCAGCTAATGGATAATATCGGGAAAAGATTTATTATGTTGAATGTATATATTTTCGTCGGCCATTCCGGCTCAGGCAAGACCACGCTGATCGAAAAATTGCTGCGCGAACTGAGTGGAAGGGGGCTGCGCGTGGCGACCATCAAACATGCGCATCACAAGGTGGCGCTGGACACTCCCGGCAAGGACAGCTTTCGCTACAAACAGGCTGGCGCGGTGATGAGCATGCTGGTCACATCCAACGAGCTGCAACTGGTCGCCGACGCGGTAGACCGGCGCGAGCCGGAACAGCTGGCGCAACGCTTCCTCGGCGAGGCTGACCTGGTGCTGGCGGAAGGTTTTTCCCAGGCTCCCGGCATGAAGATAGAAGTGTTGCGTCGCGAGTGCTCAATGGTTCCGCGCTGTTCCATCGGGGATGGACTGATCGCCATCGTGACGGATATCGAAGAGGTCTATCCTGATCTGCCGCATTTTGCGCTGGAAGACGTAAATGGCATCGTTGAATTCATTCTGCAGCGAGTCACAGGATGATTGAGGATTGCACGGCGATTGTCATGGCGGGAGGCGATTCGCGCCGCATGGGGCAGGACAAGGCAGACCTGGTGTTTGACGGGGAAACATTACTGCGGCGCGCCATTGCCACGATGCAGGCGATTTTCCCAAAGGTAATCGTCAGCGTGCGGCAAGTACGCGCCGGAGTTGACGTGCCGCAGGTTTGCGATGAATTGCCGGCGAGCGGGCCGCTGGCCGGATTGATCGCCGGTCTGGCGCAGGCCGGGACGTCATGGATATTTGCGGCGGCGTGCGATATGCCGTTCGTGACCGAGACCGTCATTTTGCGGCTTGCTGCTTACCGGAACGGGCATCAGGCGGTGGTCCCGCTGGTGGGCGGGTATCCGCAGCCGCTGGCAGCGTTCTATGCGGCGAGCGCGCTGGGTGCGATGCGTGCGGGTTTTGCGCAGGGTGACAGAAGCCTGCGTGACATGCTGCAAAGACTGGAAGTGCGTTATGTGAGCGAGGCGGAGTTGCGTGATTGTGATCCGCAACTGCGCAGTTTTATTGACCTGGATACGCCGCAGGATGTGGCACAGGCTTTGAATCAGGATTGTTCATTAGATGTAAGTCTGGGTACAACGGAACATCCCCCCCTTTGAAAAAGGTGGGTGAGGGGGGATTCAAATGTCGTGCGGATATAAAATCCCCCTCGATCCCCCTTTTACTAAGGGGGAAGTGGGTTGAAGTTTCTAATGGATTATTTGGGTTTATCTCTGTGTGCTCTGTGAACTCTGTGGCTTGAATTGTGGTTGTTAAGAATAAATCTGGAGAAACAAGGTAATGGAACATTTGCAGGTAAGCGAAGCTCAGCGCGTCATACTCGAATCGGTCGTGGCATTGGGCGCCGAGCCGGTGAAACTCGAACAATCGCTGGGGCGCGTGCTGGCCGAAGACATATACGCCAACCGCGATATCCCGCCTTACGATGTCTCCGCGATGGACGGCTACGCGGTTCAAAGTGCGAATCTGGCCAAGGCGCCTGTGTCACTGGATATCATCGAGGACATCAAGGCGGGCGATATGCCGGCCAAGACTGTTCAGTCCGGCCAATGCGCGCGCATCATGACCGGCGCGCCGCTGCCGCAGGGTGCAGATGCGGTGATACGAGTCGAGGACACCCAGCCGTTATCAGAAAGCAAAGTTCAAATCAATCTGGCAGTGAAGCCCGGCAACGACGTTCGTTTGCGGGGCGAGGGCATGCGCAATGGCGATGTCGTGTTGACGGCGGGCACCGGGATCACGCCGGGCGTGATCGGTGTACTGGCGACGGTGAAATGTGCGCAGGTGCAGGCGATCAGACGCCCGCGCGTTGCGATCCTGTCCACCGGCAACGAACTGGAAGACATCAACGATCCGGTTGATCCGGACAAGATACCCGACTCCAACAGCTATGCGTTGATGGCGCAGGTGCAGGCGCTGGGCATAGAGCCGCAATTGCTCGGCATCGCGCGCGACGATCCCGCCGAACTGGAGGAATATTTGCTGCGCGGACTGAAATTCGATGTGCTGCTGGTCTCCGGGGGCACCTCGGTCGGGGTGCATGATTACGTCCGGCCTGTCATAGAATCGCTGGGCGTGCAGATGAAGTTCTGGCGCGTCGCGATGAAACCGGGGCATCCGGTCGCGTTCGGAGTCAAGTCATCAACAAAAGCAGTTGAGGCGGATGCAGTGCAAGGCGCGAGGAGCGCAGCGACGCAGGCATATCTTGCAGATAGACAAGGAAGCGAGCACCGAGCAACGCAGCAATGCGCCGCCTCAACTGCTTTTGTGTTCGGGCTGCCGGGCAACCCGGTTTCCAGCATGGTGTGTTTTGAGGAGTTTGTCGCACCGGCGCTGCGCCGCATGATGGGGCACGCGCGCCTGTATCGCCGCACGATAACGGCGCGGCTGACGCACAACATCAAGCACCAGCCCGGCCGCACCGAATTCATCAGGGTCGTATTGGCCCGCGAAGGTGACGGCTATGCGGCGGCATCCACCGGCGCGCAAGGCAGTGGAATGCTGTTGTCGATGGCCAGGGCGGACGGATTGATGGTCGTGCCCGCCGGAAGCACCGGGCTGGCGTCAGGCGAGCAGGTGACCGTGCAGTTGCTTGACGGCACGGTGTTTCAGGATGATGTCGGTTTCAGGGAATAAAGGGTGGGCATGGCCCGACCTGCATTTATTCCGTTCGCCCTGAGCTTGTCGAAGGGTGGTGTGGTTCGACAAGCTCACCACGAACGGCTGTGAGTTATAAATGTTTCTATCAGTAATTGGAGCAAGGAATGAATATGAGCATCGCACGCATCGGCATTTTGACGATCTCGGATCGCGCCAGCTTCGGCGAATACGAAGACAAGGGCGGCCCCGCTATCCATGCCTGGTTCACGCGCGTGCTGACCTCGCCGTGGCAGGCGGTGGCGAAAGTGATTCCCGACGAACAGCCGCAGATCGAGGCGGCGCTGCGCGAGTTGAGCGATGAGGAAGGCTGCTGTCTGATCGTCACCACCGGCGGCACCGGGCCGGCGTTGCGCGACGTCACACCGGAAGCGACCGAGGCGGTATGCGAGAAGATGATGCCGGGCTTCGGCGAACTGATGCGCGCCGCTTCGCTGAAATTTGTGCCGACCGCGATCCTGTCGCGGCAGACTGCCGGGATATGCGGCAAGAGCCTGATCGTCAATTTGCCAGGCAAACCTTCCGCGATCGGCGACTGCCTGAATGCCGTGTTTCCCGCCATCCCGTACTGCATCGACCTGGTAGCAGGCGCGTATCTGGAATCCGATCCGGAGCAATGCAAGGCGTTTCGCCCCGCGCACGCCCAGACCAGATACCAGACCAGGTAACAGGCCAGGTAAAACACACAAGACCAGGTAAGCGCACTTGTATAACCCTCCATCAGCCGCACGATTGCTCTGATTAACTGCCAAATGGCACACACGGGATAGCAACCGTAGGGTGGGCACAGCCCACCATGTCGGGGGGAGCCCGACCTACATTTGATTCCGGCTCGTCCGGATCAGGATCAACTGTTGGGCGCCTCTATTAATTCAAAATCCTAAGCGAGACAAGGCGCGAAAGAAATTTTAGCGCGCCGCATATGTTTGATATGTAAGCGTTAAAATTCCTTGAG
>JANLIB010000006.1 GCA_024653675.1 Gallionella sp.
CTCAAGAAATTTTAACGCTTACATATCAAACATATGCGGCGCGCTAAAATTTCTTTCGCGCCTTGTCTCGCTTAGAATTTTGAATTAATAGAGGCGCCCATATGTCAGTGTTAAAGACGCGAGAAATGAATCAGAAAAAAATGATTGCGGCAATCAACAGCAAAACCAGCATCACAATAACAGCCAGCATAAAATTCCCGCCGTAGGTTCGAGACGGCAGTTCACTCTGAGGCCGGCGAACAGCATGCGTCCCAGGCTGGGCAGCCTTGCTTGCCGGTGCAGCCTGTTTGATTTCTTCCGCGCCGGGGCGCGCAATGTTGAGAGTCTTGGACAACTGATCGATATCTTCGCTGGTGGCAGTCAATGCTGCCAGGCGCATGGTCGCAGCGGTCGAGTCAAAAGCCTTGGACAACCCGGCATGCGAGATGGACATGGCATCTTCTTCGCCAGTCCTCATTTGCCGGGTAATATCGACGGCGCCTGATAATTTATCTTCACCGGCGGCAGAAATTCTTTGTATATCCTTCTGCTGACCGGAACGCGGCATGATATCGCGGCAAGCACGCAAATCGGCAGCAAAATCCCTTGCGTTCTGGTAACGATCCTCCACACCCTTAGCCAATGCCTTGGCTATGATGAAGTTGGCCATTTCCGGAACTTCAGGATTCAGCGTATTGGGCGGGACTGGCGCCGTATTCAAGGTTTGATACATGATGGCGTTGACATTGTCTCCCGCAAACGGCGCTTGTCCGGCCAGCATCTCATAGAGCATCACGCCCAGCGAAAAGATGTCTGAACGTTGATCTATAACCTTACCCAGCACTTGTTCAGGAGACATATACTTTGGCGAACCCAGAACCGTACCGGTTTGAGTCTGCACCGCAGAAGATGCCATGCGCGCAATGCCAAAGTCGGTGATTTTTACATGCCCGTCACTCGACACCATGATATTCGAAGGCTTGACATCCCGATGCACAATGTCGTGCTCGTGCGCATATGCCAATCCTTGCGCCACCTGGGCTGCGATATCCAACACCTGATCGACGGGCAACAATCCGCCCTTGTTCATGATGTCGCGCAACTCCTGCCCATGCAAAAACTCCATGGCAATGTAGGCGACATCACCGCTCTTGCCCACATCATAAATTGTGACAATATTCGGGTGACTGAGCCGCCCGGCCGCCTTGGCTTCCTGATAGAAGCGCCCCTCGTATTCCTCTTTCTCGTCCAGAGCCAGGCCAAGGTTGATGGTCTTGATCGCGACGACACGATCTATCAGGGGATCCTTGGCCTTATAGACCACCCCCATCGCGCCCTGGCCAATCTCACCTTGTATTTCATAACGTCCCAACTGGATAATCATGATACCCGCCCGATTACGTTTCGATCATCATGGCAATCTGCATTGATTTTGCAACCAATGACATTTTCATTTATTGCAAAACCCAGGATTAAGGCGCACTGTCTTGCCCGCCTCGATTGAAATATCCTGCGAGAATACACCTGCGCTTGAATGGCTCACTATGACTGTGTGCTTGCCCGGAGGTATCTTTATGGTCAATGGTGTGGAGCCGATTCTGTCTTTTCGCACTCCATCTACATACACCTCCGTTCCTGCCATGCAACTGACTGTAATATAGGCATTGGAATTGCCGCTTGATGCCGCAATCGCTTCTTGTGTTTTTGGCTTTGGCTGGGCCGCAGGACGATCGGGGACTATTTTTGGCCTTGGCTTTGGTGTTGGCTTTGGCGTGGACTTTGGCATTAATTCAGGTTTTGTACCCTCACTCTCAATAACTTGCTGTATTGAAGCAGTCAAGTCCTGTGGCTTGATGTCTTCCTTTGCTTTTTCCTCCGCTGCGCCTGGCTGAGCGTCCGCCATGGATGCAACCGCTGAAGCGGGTTGAGATATGCTTTCCGGTTGCCTGGCGATTTCAGCCGGGTGGATCTGGGGCTCATTGTTGCTCGCCAGTTTTACTGCCAGCACAATGAGCAGCAGCAAAGGAATTGCGACAACACCGCCATACAATGCACGTTGCTGTGGTTCTGCCTGACGAAAACCAGACACCAGATGTTCTATCAGAACATCAAGCTTCGTGGCAGCAGAACGCCAAATCATTATGACACGTTCGACAGCCCTGGCTACCGGGGTTTCAGCTTGCATGACAGATTCCGGTTTGGTGGAACCCTGTTGCGTGGTTTTGTCACCGGGATAACCAATCGCATACACCTCATGCTCACGCACATGCTTGTCGGTGCGTGAGCCCTGATAGTGAAACATCTTGGCATACTGGGGGGAAAGACGTGAAACCGCATCGTAATACGAGCGTGACACCAGTATCTGGCTGGTATCCGCAAAGCTCATTACCCTCTGCGCAACATTGATGCCATCGCCCACGATATTAGGCTGGCCGTTGATATCTCTCACCAGGCGCACAGGACCAAGATTGATCCCCATGCGAACCAGCAAAGGAAGATCACCATCTGCATCTTCACTGAGCAAACTTTCACGCAGGCTGAGAGCCGCCTTTAACGCATCTTCAATATCACCCAGAAAGTTAATTACCGCGCCATCGCCGGTATCCAGAATAATACGGTCTGTTACAGGAACGTCGCGAATAGCCGCAGAAAGATAAGAATTAAATCTATCCTTCAGCGAAATTTGCCCAGCAACCGACTTCCTGGAATATCCCACAATATCCAGGAAGAACACACTGCACATAATTGTCTTGTTGTCGCGCTCTTCCATTCAATTTTCCAGTATTCAGACCTGCTTGCTCACCGGATAAAACCGCGTAGATTCTAGTGTCAGTCAGCGTTTTATACCAGTTTTACTTTTCTTTCTGCTGGTTGAGTTGGCACGCCTGGCAGCGCCAGGCGTGAATGCAGGACGACGAGCGGCTCTCTCAGAAAGCGCCCGGTCAGTTTGGCGAGGAGCCGGCAAAGACTGCTGTGTTCCCTCGCTGTCAGCGGTGATCCCCGCCCATTCCAGCACTTGGGCCACTTCCGCTTCAGCCAACTCGGTGGTCATCCCCCGCTTCAAGCGCGGCGGCAGGTTGATTATACCGAAGCGTATGCGCATCAATCGGCTCACCGGCAGACCCAGCGCGTCAAAGGTTCGCCTCACCACGCGGTTGCGTCCCTCCCTGAGCATCACGCGATACCAATGGTTGTAGCCTTCGCCGCCCTGATCCTCGATCTTTTCAAACCTGACCAAACCATCTTCCAGTTCGATGCCATGCCTGAGCACACGATCCATCTGCGCTTCAGTCATTGTTCCCTGCACCCGGACAGCATATTCCCGCTCTACCTCAAAGCTCGGGTGCATCAGGCGATTTGCCAGCTCGCCGGAAGTTGTGAATATCAACAAGCCGCTGGTATTAAAATCCAGCCGACCGACCGCGATCCATTTCTGTCCGCGCAATCTGGGCAGTTTATCGAACACACTGGCACGCTTCTCCGGATCGTCACGGGTGACGATTTCGCCCTCAGGCTTGTGATAGAGCAAGACACGTATCGCAGGTCTCTTATCGCCGACGTGGATGGTGCGTCGCGCCGCTTTTACCAGGTCACCTTCCACCACGCGCATCCCCAGGGTGGCAGGTTCCCCGTTCACACTGACACGCCCTTCAGCGATCCATTCCTCCATCAGCCGGCGTGAACCAAGCCCGGCCTGGGCTAACACCTTCTGTAATTTTTCGCCCGGCAGTTTTTCTTCAGGCAACTTTTCGCCATCCGGCTTTTCAGCAAGCACTCCCTTCCCGGCCAGAGCTCCAGTAACTGGCGCTTTGCCATCTTTGCTCAACTTATTACCTCGCGCCGCTCCAGAACAGCTTGCGCCAAAGTACCGCTGTCCACATGCTCCAATTCTCCACCGACCGGCAAACCTCGCGCAATGCGCGACACTTTGACATTTTCCGGCCGCAATAGGGTTGCCAGATAATGCGCCGTGGCGTCACCTTCCACGGTAAAGTTGGTCGCCATAATCACTTCACATGGATGCTCCTGCACGCGCCTTACCAGACGATCAAAATGCAATTCTTTGGCTCCAATCCCATCCAGCGGCGAGAGCGCTCCCATCAACACATAATAAAGGCCGCGATAACACTGGGTTTGTTCCATCATCAGCAAATCGGCAGGCATTTCGACCACACACAACAACCCCGCGTCACGCTTGGGTGATGCGCACAGACTGCACACTTCATGCTCGGAGAAATTATTGCACTTGCTGCAGTGTTGTATGTTATTCGTAGCCAACTCAAGCGCTTGCGCCAGACGCAGCGCCCCTTCCCGGTCGCGCTGCAACAGATGATAGGCCATTCGTTGCGCGGATTTAGGTCCAACGCCAGGCAAACAACGCAGCGCAACGATCAATTCTTCAAGATGAGAAGGCGTCACAGAATGCATCAAAACGGAAACTTCATCCCGGGTGGGAGTCCCATGCCGGCGGTGAAGCTGCTCATGCGCTGTTGGGTTGTTGCGTCTATCTTCTTCATGGCATCATTAATAGCCAGCACGATAAGGTCTTCCAGCATTTCCTTGTCTTCTGCCAGCAAACTATCATCCAGCGACACCCTGCGCGCCTCATGCGCACATGTCATTATCACTTGAACCATGCCGGAACCTGCCTGGCCTTCCACTTCCATGGTTGCCAGTTCAGCCTGCGCCTTTTGCATATTCAGTTGCATTTGTTGCGCCTGTTTCATCATCCCGCCCAATCCGCCCTTCATCATTATTACTTCCTCCTAAACCTGCTTTATTGATTTGACCGATTCTGCTATCAGAGTAGCGCCCAATTCTGACTGCGCTTCGCGTACAAAACCGTCCTGCGCTATCGAATCACTGGCCTGCATCTGCTTGAGTTGCTTATCCTGGCGCTCCAGCGCTGCCGGAGTCACTGCTTCACTATTACCCAGCACGATATTCAACTTCACCGGTTTGGCAAAATAATCGCTCAAGGCTGATTGCAGTTTCTCAGTTGCCGTCTTGTTGGTTTGCAATTGTTTCTTATCTTGCGACAAGCATAAAGTGATTTGGCTATCTGAAAAACTCAGCAGCGTGCAATGCATTGCCAATTGCTGCGCCATACCTTGTACCTTCAACTGGTTTAACAAAACCCCCCAATCCGGCCGGCTCCCTGATGCGCTGCCTGCCGCTTGATGAATTGATGCGGCTTCCACAGGAGTGTCAGCCTTAATTGCCGAAGGAATTTTGCTTCCTTGCCCGGCGGGTTTGCCGATTTCCGGCAAGGCTGCAGGTCTGACGACTGCCGCCGAATCTCTGACCGGCGCAAATGCCAGCATGCGCAACAATGTCATGGTAAAACCGGCATATTCGTCGGGAGCCAGATCAATTTCATCGCGCCCGTGAATGGCGATCTGATAACACAGCTGCACCTCTTCAGCCGTAAGGCCTTGCGCAAGCTCAAGCAAACGCCCCCGCTCTGGATCATCGATCTCGATAGCCTTGGGTACGGTCTGCACCAGCGCGATGCGATGCAGCAACGTGGCCAACTCCTGCAAGGCTGCATCAAATGCCACACCCCGCGCAGCCATATTGTCGGCAATCTCAATCAGCGCAACGCCATCTTGCGCATGCATTGCATCAAGCAAATCGAAAAGATAACCCTGATCTATCGCACCAAGCATGATGCGTATCACTTGTTCTTCAACCTTGCCCGCAGAAAATGCTATCGCCTGATCCAGCAGACTCAGCGCATCACGCATACTGCCCTGTGCGGCCCGCGCAATCAGCGCGAGCGCTCCGGGCTCAAAAGCGATCTTCTCCTGCTCCAGCACATACTGCAGGTGGGTAATAATCAAATCGGGCGGCAATTGTTTGAGGTTGAATTGCAGGCAACGCGACAGCACCGTGACGGGAATCTTCTGCGGATCAGTGGTGGCAAGAATGAATTTCACATGACCGGGAGGCTCTTCCAATGTCTTCAACATCGAATTGAATGCCTGCCTGGACAGCATATGCACCTCGTCGATGATGTACACCTTGAAACGACCGCTTGTTGGGGCGTACTGAGCGTTATCCAGCACCTCGCGCATATTGTCGATGCCGGTATTGGAAGCGGCATCGAGCTCGATCAGATCAATGAAACGTCCGCTATCAATTTCCTTGCAGGCGCTGCATTCCCCGCACGGAGTGGGGGTGATGCCGGTCAGACAATTCAGCGACTTGGCAAAGATACGCGCAATGGTGGTCTTGCCGACTCCTCGGGTACCGGTGAATAAATAGGCATGATGCAGGCGATTCTGCGCAAGTGCGTTGCTGAGCGCACGGACGACATGCTCCTGCCCCGCCAGTTGCGCGAAGGTCTTGGGACGCCATTTGCGCGCTAGGACTGTTGTGGCTGGCAATTTACACCGCTTCTAATTTAATGTCCGAATGAACCTGATTGCGCTTGATGCCTTGATCCGGCTGGCTGGGTTGAATATCAATGTTTTTCACTGCTGCTCCACATCTAAAATAGGAGGCGAGCCTTACCCCCGGCACTTGCGGCAAGTAGCTGTGGCTGCTTCCTTCCGGACCTGACCAGGTTCACTACGCCGCAATGCGGGGAGACCCGCCAATTCGGTTTAAGCTGCGCATACTTTATTGCACAGCTTTAAAATGCTCTACAGATTCATCATACTGAATGATAATTGAAGCGGCTGGCAAAATCCACGGCTAACGTTAATTTTACACTGTGTGACCAAGCATAATTGGCGCGGACTATTCGGGCATTATCACCATACACCCGAAAACAAGAAAGAACCTGGAATTTATCCAAGCCCTGTTATTTGGTGGGCCGTGAAAGATTTGAACTTTCGACCAATGGATTAAGAGTCCACTGCTCTACCAACTGAGCTAACGACCCAATCTGATTAAAACATCGAAAACGGCGCGCATTATCGGAAATGCCCATTACTTTGTCAAAGCAATTCAGACGCGCAAGCATATTCAAAGCAAAAACGCCCCACCATTTCTGGAGGGGCGTTTTTGCTTGTAAGGAGTCTGACGATGACCTACTTTCGCATGGGTAATCCACACTATCATCGGCGCGGAGTCGTTTCACTGTCCTGTTCGGGATGGGAAGGAGTGGGGCCAACTCGCTATGGTCGTCAGACGATCAGAGGACAGAGGACAGAAGACAGAGGACAGATTAAAACCGTCCTTCGCCTTCAGCCTGTGTCGCGATTCGG